>JAIPBB010000225.1 GCA_021739805.1 Saprospiraceae bacterium
AGTAAAAAGGCGAAGGCTAAGGATGAAAATTAGTAGGCAATAGGCAGTAGGCAAAAAGAAAAAAAGGGATGTTCAAAGGGATAGTCAGACCGAGTGCCACGCTTTGATGAAATAAGAATTTTGAACGAAAATAGCAGCGTGGTGTATCGAGGAATGACGGAAAGTTGGAAGTAAAAAGTAAAAAGGCAAAAGGCGAAAGTAAAAAGGCATCAAGACGGACTCCCTTCGGTCGAAAGTAAAGAGGCTAAGGCTAAGGAGAAGGATGTTATTGGTAATCGGTTTTCGGTAATCGGAAGTCGGAAGGCATCCAGACGGACTCTCTTCGGTCGAAAGTAAAAAGGCAAACATCTTAACTCGCAACAAGAATTTTTAGCTTCGTGAATCTTAGTGGACTTAGTGTCTTTGTGGTTAAAAAAATCATAAACAATCAGCGTAAATCAGCGTCAAAAAACCCGAAACCCGAAACAATCAGCGTAAATCAGCGTCAAGGAATAGCAACCCACATCTTGTATCTTGCATCTTGTATCGTGCATCTTGAAACTTGAAACCCGAAACTCTTGCACTGAGCGTATTCGAAGTGTGAAACCTGAAACCTGCGAAACGAAGTAAGCCCGTATGGGAAACCCGAAACCTGTGAATTTTGCAAGTCTTTCTTATAATAATGTAACGTTTTTCGAGATGAATTCATTCACCTTTGTAGAATAATTTTAAAACAAAGAAAATGAAAACGAACAAAAAAATGTTAATCGCAATTGCAATTGTATCAGTATTATCGGTTGCTTTAACTGAAGGATGCAAAAAGGATGATCCTAAACCTGATCCTGTGCCTAATAATACAATTGTAATTCCTGTTCAAACCACAGTACAGGCAACAGTTCCACTTGCCGGCGCTTCCAGCTTTGCAATTCTTGGAGGTTCAGCAGTAACGAGTACAGGAGCAACAACCATTACAGGTGATCTTGGACTAAGTCCGGGTTCTTCAATTGGTGGATTTCCTCCGGGTATATTGAATGGAACTCAACATATTAATGATGCTGTTGCCGACCAGGCAAAACTGGATTTAACTGCAGCCTTTAATGCTGCTGCTGCCAGGACATGTACTGATATCGTAACCTTATCAGGAAATATCGGAGGGCTTACATTAACCCCCGGGCTATATATGTCAACTTCATCGCTGGCAATCTCTTCTGGTGATTTGACTTTTGATGCTTTGGGAGATGCTAATGCTGTCTTTATTATTCAAATGGCTTCTACACTAACCACAACATCAGGACGGAAAGTTATACTTAGCGGAGGTGCTCTTGCATCTAATATTTATTGGCAAGTTGGCACTTCAGCAACTTTTGGAACTACTTCAGTAATGAAAGGAAATGTTCTGGTATCGCAATCAATCACTTTTGAAACAGGTGCAACACTTGAGGGTAGGGCATTAACGAGTATTGGCGGGATTACTTTGGACGGCAATACTTTGGTAAAACCATAAATCAAATTTCAATTTATAAATAAGTCTTTGCAAGAAAACTCCAATAACCAAAAAACAAATAACAAATAAATTCCAAAACTTAAAAATGATAAAAATGAAAAAAATAAATTTCAAGATGTTACTTACGATATTTGTAATCATCTTATTTGCAAACAATCTTTCAGCTCAGGGAGCTTATTTTAATATTAATGCCGGTTATGGTTTTAGTATGAGTTCTCAAAGTTTATATTCAAATTCCATAAGTAGTAATAATTCAAAAACACATGAAATAGTAAATGTATCATTGGGAAGAGGATTTAATGCCGGAGCTGCCTTTGGTTATATGTTTAACCCAAACATTGGAGCCGAATTAGGAGTGTCCTATTTGTTCGGTGGCGAGTCAACTTCAAGGGATGTAAATACAAATCACGTAACGGATTACACTATTTCATCAAGAATGTTAAGAATTATTCCATCAATTGTGATTGCCTCCGGTTTTGAAGGTATCAATCCCTATGCAAAATTTGGTTTAGTGATTGGTTCAGGTTCTATAATGGATGAATATCATGATAATCATGAAGGAAATATTACCGTTATAAATTCAAAATTAAGTGGAGGAACTGCATTGGGATTATCTTCAGCAATAGGTGTTTTGTTTAATCTGAATGAGAGAATGTCATTGTTCGGTGAATTGAATATGGTTAATTTATCATATGGTCCAACTCATGGCGAAGTAATCACAGCTACTTATAATGGTGCTGATGTACTGCCAAATATGAAAACAAAAGATAGGGAAACAGAATATGTTGATAGTTACACAACAATTTCAGGAAGTTCAACACCTGATTCAGAACCGGATCGTGCACTAAGGCAAATGTTACCTTTTGGTAGTTTTGGTTTTAATTTCGGATTGAGAATTGGTTTTTAATAAAAGTAACACAAAATACTAGAATGATTTAAGAACAAGGATTAACGATACTTCGGCAAGCTCAGTACAGGTTTTAGATTTCAGAAGTAAAATAGACGAATAAATTTATAAAACGACTTATAGCTTCTTATAAAATCCTTAATTTTCTATGTGTGAATTATGTAATATTTTTCCATAATTGTGTAAGCATTTGTCTTTAGCCTGATACTACCTTTGTTATATTGGAATAATTAAATTCTAACCTAAAAATATTATAATGAAAACTTTAGTTATTATCTTAATTTCAAGCTTACTGCTTTTGAACACATGGACTGTGAATTCGCAATCATTTGAACCTAAGCAAAGCACAGTTGAACACAATAAAGCTATCCGGCCATGTATTGTAGTAAATATAGATCCTGAGCCAAAAACACTGAAAAAAGCCTGGGTTAAATTTTTAAAGAAAGAATACCACTTCAAATTAAAAGGAAAGGGCTTGTTTAATAATAAAGAACTGCTTTCTACCAAAGAAGTAAGATTTGAACAATTATCTTCTAAACAATTGGATTTCTATACACAGATTGTAGAAGATGAAAATGGCAGTGAAATGAAAGTATTCGTTTCCCTGGGTTATGATATTTATTTGAACGAACAGGATTATCCGGGTGAATTCAAGTTGATGAACGATATGCTGGTGGCTTTCTTAAAACAATATTTACCTGTTTATTACAAAAAAGATATTAAAGATTCTGCTAAAAAGGTGAAAAAACTTAAAAAAGAAATTGCTTCTTTAAACAGGAATAAAAAGAGAAATATTGAAAAAATTGAAAGTCTTACAAAGGAAGTCGAAAAGAACAAAACAAGTGTTGAGAGCAATTCTGAGAAATTGGTCGTAGCTGAAGAAAAATTGAAAGCCAGGGAAGAAAAGCTTGAGAGAATCAGGAGTAAACTCCAGGCATTATAAATTATTTTACTGCTCATTTCGGGAGTATTATCAAGCAAAATTTTGTTTTCTTTGCAAAGAAAATCAAATTAGAACACACAGAAAAAATAAATTTTAAAATATAATATATGAGCACAGAAGAAAAAAAATCTGAACAAGAAACAGCATCTCACAATAATGGATTCAAAACCAAAATGCTTGCGTTTCTGAAGAAAAATATTGTATCAATCATTTTATTGATAGCAATAATTATAGTTTATATATGGTTTTCTGCAAAAATGAGCAGCGAAACTAATCGCTATGAAAACGAAAAAACACAGCTTATATCCAAATTCAAAACAGAGCGGGATAGCTTGCAAATTAAACATTTAGAATTTACTTCAACGATATTTTCGTGGTCAGTACGAAGTGAATTGTTGAGAAATAACATGGAGAACTTAAGCGATCTTATAAATGTTTTCGTGAAAGAATCCGGAGCCAATTGGGTTCAATTGATTAATTCCGAAAATAATGTTGTAATGCTTTCATCTGATAAAAAGTTTGAAGGAAATCACTATAATGAAAAATTAGATTTTGATATTTCAAAGACTGTTGTTCTAAAAAAAGCAGGATTTGTGCATATTGTGATTCCGATTACTGGAATAAATAGCAAAATCGCAATTTTAGTTATCGAACTTAAAACCTCCTAATAACTAATGGCTGTAATTGAGATGAACAATGAGCTATAGTACCTACTGATGCATGCATCAAAATATCTTTAGATTTGAAATTTGTATTTAATTCCTTTCGTATCTTGGTTTATTATTTTATAAACGGGGGTGATTTTTCACATTTATTTATAAAACCTAAGCTTGGGTTCTAGGCTAAAATATTCGAATGTAAGTCTTTTGTTATATGGTAAATTTTATGAAAAATGTGTGAATTATGTAAATTTTAATCAGAATTGTATAATGCTTTTTGTAATTGTTGGGATTAATTTTATGCAAATTATTGAATATATGTTTAGAACAAATTCAATGATTAATTAAACAATAGCGATTTAAATAAATTTAAATCACTCATTAAAAAAAATTGAGATGGACGATATACTAAGCCTGGAACATTGGCTTGAACTTAAAAGCAGACTCCGACAACAATACCCTCAACTTACCGATGCTGATCTGCAATATCATGAAGCTGTAGAAAAGGATTTGCTAGCAATGGTTGAATTCAGCCTTCTGATGAGAAATGAAATAATGCAGGCAAATATGGCATTGTGTGCCTAAATATTATTGTAATGGAGATTTAATTTACTGAAGTGTCGCCTTTCATCTCTTTCCTTCCTAAATGTGAGAATTATGTAAATTTTAATCAGAATTGTATAATGCTTTTGCTTTAATGTGATTGTATCTTGTCAAAACTGAATTATAAAGACTTTTGGAAATACATTTCTTGATAATAATCTTAATAAATGTTTCCTGGTTTTAAAATTTATTGTTGACCGAAAGTCATCAATGGACATAATTAATAGGCAGAATAAAGGTAAAATAATATTAAAAATAAGCTTGAATAAAAATCGTGAAAATACTATTAGTACATCCGCATTTTCCGGATTCTTTCTGGAGTTTTAAGCATGCTTTACGATTTATATCAAAAAAGGCTGCTCTGCCTCCTTTGGGATTATTAACCGTTTCGGCAATGCTCCCAGCAAGTTGGCAGAAAAGCTTGGTTGATATGAATGTAGCTCCCTTGAAATCAAAGGATATTCAATGGGCAGATTATGTGTTTATCAGTGCAATGTATATCCAAAAAAAATCTGTTGACTTTGTTATTTGTGAATGTATTAGGCTGGGAGTTAAAATTGTAGCAGGTGGCCCTTTGTTTACTCAGGATTATAAAAACTATCCACAAATTAATCACCTTATTTGTAATGAAGCTGAAATAACATTGCCTCTTTTTCTCAACGATTTAAAAAATGGTAATCCCAAACAGATTTATAAAACTAGTGAATTTCCTGATATTAGGTCAACACCTGTTCCTGATTATCATTTATTATCAATAAAGAATTATGCTTTTATGAATGTTCAGCTTACAAGGGGCTGTCCCTTTGCCTGTGATTTCTGCGAAATAACATCTTTGTTCGGGCATAAGGTCAGAATGAAAACTACACAACAAATTCTGAACGAACTTGAAACATTATATAAACTGCGCTGGCGCGGAAATATATTTATTGTTGACGATAATTTTATAGGAAATAAAAATGCCATTAAACACGATTTTCTTCCTGCTTTGAAAGTATGGATGGAAGAACACAAGCATCCTTTTACATTTAATACAGAAGCATCCATAAATTTAGCCGACGATGATGAGCTCATGAGACTGATGGCCGAATCAGGAATTAAATCTGTGTTTATTGGTATTGAAACACCCGAAGAAGCATCTCTTATTGAATGTAATAAAGTTCAAAATAAGAATCGGGATATGATTGCCAGCGTGAAGAAAATACAACAAGCCGGAATACTTGTTTCAGGTGGGTTTATTGTTGGTTTTGACAACGATTCGCCAACGGTTTTTCAACGACAGGTCGATTTTATCCAGCAAAGTGGTATTGTTTCGGCAATGGTGGGCTTGTTAAATGCACCCAAAAACACAAAACTATATGCTCGCCTTGCATCAGAAGACAGGTTAACAACAGAATCAACAGGTAACAATACGGATTTATCTATGAATTTTATTCCTCGTATGAATTACCAGGAACTAATCGCCGGTTATAAAAAAATAATTCGTGATATATATACCACAAAACCTTATTATAACAGAATACGAAAATTATTACTTAATTATAAGCCCCACAGCACAAAAACATCAAGCTTCAGTTATTCTGCACTAATTGGTTTCCTGAAATCAATTTTTATTATTGGAATGCTTAATAAGGGTAGGGGAGATTATTGGAAATTTATTATTTGGACTCTTTTTATGCGTCCTGCATCAATTGTGGATGCTATTGAATATACAATCTATGGTTATCATTTCAGAACAGTTTACGGATTAAGAAAATAATAGAAAAAGTCTGAAATATGATAGTGTTAAAAAATATAAGCAAGATGGATGATATGGAACTTGAAAAAGCAAAATCACATATTACAGTAGAAATAATTGAGTATATTCCCAATTCGGTTGTAAGTAAAACGATTCTAAAAAAATCGACAGGAAATATCAGTGTGATGTCATTTGATACAGGAGAAGGTTTAGTAGAAAAAATCACTCCCTTCGACACCTACACACAAATCATTGAAGGTAAGGCTGAGATAGTAATTGACGGAGTATCTATGGTGCTTGAAACCGGTCAATCTGTAATAATACCTGCTCACAAATCTAATCATATTGTAGCAAACGGTCGCTTTAAAATGATTCAGACTGTTATAAAAAGTGGCTATGAATAAATTATTTTTAGGGATATTCAGTTAATGGAGTGTCTTTGCAATATTAGCTTAATAGTCTATGCAATAAAACTCCAAATATCAAAAAACAAAAAACAAATAAATTCCAAAAATTAAAATTCAAAAATCCAAACAGTTTAAAATTTAGTAATTTAAAAATTTCAGTATATTGTAAATCAGAAAATTTTGTTTATAGATGAAAATCTGAAATCTAAAATCGTTAATCGGTGTTCGATATTCAAATTATTTTAAACATCTTCAAGTGTCCCATTCCTTTTGTTTTTAAGATTTTTGAAGTGAGTGGGAGTCAATCCAGTGTATTTTTTGAATTGACTTGACAGGTGGGCAACACTGCTATAGTGCATTTTGAAAGCTATTTCTGAAAGATTAAGTTCATCATAAACAATCAGTTCTTTTACTCTTTCAATTTTATGAGTTAAGTAAAACTTCTCAATGGTAGTACCTTTAACTTCTGAAAAAAGATTAGCGAGATAAGTGTAATCGTAATTGAGTTTTTCACTTAAAAAGTCAGAGAGATTCACTTTAATTTGATCTTCCCTGTAGTGTACTAATTCGATAATTGCACTTTTTATTTTCTCAACAAGAATACTTTTTTTATTATCCATTAAATGAAGTCCTGACTTTTTTAAAGCTTTATCTAACTGCTCCAATTGTTCAGGCTGGATATTGTCAATTATATCAACTTCTCCAATTTTTACATACACGTATCGTAAGCCTAGACTTTCAAGTTCAGCTTTCACTACCATCTGGCAGCGTATGCAAACCATATTTTTGATATATAATTTCAATTAACCTAAATTAATGTAGGATTAAATTCATATTGTAAAGATATATAATTGTTGAAAGAAATACAAGAAAAAATTAATTCACCCAATCACCATGAATGCCTAATTATAAATGCAATTAAAATATAATTTGGTTTACGGTAAGTCGTATTTTGTATCTTTTGTTGAAATTATTCAAATGTTATTTTAGGATAAAATTTGTATAAGAAAACTTCCTTTCTATTTCAGGATTAAACTAATAGAAAGTGTAAAATGATTTTAAAAAAAATAAAGATAATATTTTATTATATTTTCTTTGGTAATCTAAAGTAAATATCTATTTTTGCACTCCCATTTTGGAGAGGTGGGAGAGTGGCTTAATCCAGTAGTTTGCTAAACTGCCGTACCTCTAAAGGGTACCGGGGGTTCGAATCCCCCCCTCTCCGCTGAAACAAGAAGCATAATGATGCAGATGCCGTAAACCTAGTGTTGACGGCGTTTTTTGTTTTAGGTAACGAAGCAAAATAATGCATTATAGCACATTTCCGCATGTCCAAATCGTGTCCACACTTCTTGATTAATTTATGGACATGATTTAGGTTCTTATGCATCTAGATATAGCCTTTTGCACTTTAGGAATTATTCCATAAATAGTAATTTTGAACCAGTAAAAAAGCTAAAATTTTATGGAAAACAGAAACACTTTCAGCCCTTTGTTCTTTATTAAGAAACACAGAGCTAATTCAAATGGAGAAGTCTCTATTTATCTATGAGTACAGAAAATCTTTTTCCCAATCCGGAGTCAACATTACAATTGCTTTAGGTGAAAGAATTTCAATTTCTTTAGACAAAATCTGTTGACATGAATCAATTTTAATCTCTCTTTTCGAAATTAAATAAGGTAATAAAGTATTAGACCGAGATTAGACTTTTTTACTAAGTTAATGGTTTTAAGATAAAGTTTTTATTAGAAATATCTAGTGTTATTAAATCATTATTACAAAGTAAAAAAACTTATTTTTATAAAAAGAACAACCTTATTAGAAAGCATAACACCCATCTCATTTAAGCTTGCGAAACGAAGTGAGTCTGTCTGGATTAACCTTATTGAGAACAATAATTTAATATAGGGCAAATTTAATGAATCTATATTTTCCAGCCTATCAAAATAAAATTAAGGCTAAATTTTATTTTGATAGGCTGGGAAATTTTATTTAGTACTTTATTGTAAAACCAGATTAAATGTGAGTTAATTTCTTTTTGAAATTAATAACAAAGTTTATATAAACATTGAATAATCCTGAAGGGATTAAATATGAATAGCCTTGTACGAAGTG
>JAIPBB010000226.1 GCA_021739805.1 Saprospiraceae bacterium
TTGCCATCCATTATCACAGCAACATGTGAAGGTAATTTCTCTAAGATTATTTTATCTTTCAAACTCATTAATTTATTCTTTCAAGCTCATTTATTAATTTCAAATTTTAGTATTAAAATGCTTAAATATTTACAACGCATAATTAATATATTTCATCATTCTATCGAGGTTGATCGAGACAATGAGCTCTATTTCCAATATCAAATTTATAAGTAATTGTTATACCGGTAAAAGAGTACCAATCTTTTGTTTTTGAATTACCTCTCTGCATTCCTACTTCATGATTACGCCCGGGATCTGATAAAAGAGAAACAGCATCATTTGGATCAATACTTGGTCCATCAAGATAATATGTAGTGCTCACATCATCAAGATAATCAGTAAATGTTTTTCGTAAGCCCCATTCAATACCAAGCCCTATTTTTTTGGTAAGACTATATTTAAATCCAATACCAAAAGGAATTGCAAAAGAAACTTTAGAATATGGTTTTCTATCGTTATAAGCTTGGTTTTGTCCTTCGGTTCCCATATCTCTTAAAACTATATCACCAAGTTTAGGATTATATGTAAACATAGATGCACCCCCAAAAATATAAGGAGTAAAATAACTTCTTTTGCTACCGATAAAATATGGTAAAAAATGAAATTCAAAAATAGCTGAGAAATCATTTATTGATGATTCAAATGCTAAATCTCTATCTTCTACAGCATTAGTAATTGCATCATCGCCGGCAATTTTCCCACGATAATAATTAAATTTTAATGCCATTCGTGTATTCAGGTTATATCTTGCTAATACACCATAAGCTGATTTGGATTGAACAAAAGGCATCCCCGGATTAATATCACCCACATAATACGAAACTCCACCAAAAAAGCCGACTTCAATATCCTGACTTTGAACGTTTCCAAATCCAAGAAACAAAACAAATAATATTATAACAATTTTTTTCATGCTGATATTTTCATTATTTTATACTGACCTGCAAAAATATTACTTTTAACGAATAATACAATGCTTAATTTATTAATTTCTAATATCTAAACCCCACTTCAATTTTTCGCGAATTGCAGAGTAAAAATCCTTGTTTTCTAATTGAACAAGATTTACTTCAAAATCACTTTTTTCAACTTCTATTTCAATAGAGGAATCAATTTTTGCGAAACGGGAATCAAGACTAACAAAGAAGTATTTATCTCTTCCTTCTGCTTTAATCCTGATTTTGCTATTGTCACTTATAACGATAGGTCGAACCGTTAAATTGTGTGGTGCTATTGGTGTTATTACAAAGTTTTTTGAGCCGGGTGTAATAAATGGTCCACCGCAACTTAACGAATATGCAGTAGAGCCGGTTGGGGTTGAAATAATAATTCCATCTGCCCAATATGAATTTACGAAAATGTTGTCGATATAAACATGAACCACAATTAATGAAGTAGATTCTTTTCTGCTTATCGATAATTCATTTAATCCGTAATTTAATTCTCCAAAAAGATTTTTTGGCTTTTTAATTTTTAATAGCGAACGTTTATCAATTATATATTCTCCATTATGAATATTATCTATTGCAATACAAATTTCGTCTTTCGAAATGCTGGATAAAAACCCGAGACGACCTACATTAATTCCCATAATTGGTATTCCCGAATCGCGAACTAAAGTAAGTGTATCAAGCAAAGTTCCGTCCCCTCCTATCGAAAACAAAAAGTCAGTTTTATCTTTCAAATCATTATTATCGTTAAAAACACTTACTTCAGACTTAAATTTAATTTCGGATTTGATAATAGAATAATACGGAGCAAAGACTTTTATCCTTGCATTTATATCTTCAAGTTTATTTACAATTTGTTGAATATAAGGCTTGGTATCTTCAGAAATTGTTTTTCCAAATAATGCGATATCCATTTTATTCCTTTTTTTAAGCTGCTTATTTAACCAATTATTCCCGTTTTCAGACATCTCTGAAATTGGAAATACAAGATTACAAAATAATTAGGAAAAGCCTAATTTTTTTAACAATTATTAATAAAGTGGATACTTGATTCTGGATTCTAGATGCTGGATACTTGATGCTTGATTTTTGATTCTAGATGCTTGATGCTTGATTCTGGATTCTGGATTCTGGATATTTGATGCTTGATGCTGGTTTCTGAAGACTGGAGACTGAGGACTGGATAAGCTTTATTACGTCCTGTTTTAATTGCTAAGCATAATACGGTTTTTCTGAAATGTCAATTTTTTTAAATGTCTGTCCGGCTATAAACTTTTGTTAGCTTTTCTTTGTTTATTCTTCTAATTCGTTATCGTTTTTTTCTAATCTTCCCCCCAACTCTTTTGCATTTAATAGACTTATTACGCTCTCTCCCAATTTCTTCTCTAAATCCTTTCTTGCACTTCCTGCAACTGAACCTCCTTTTCGGGCAATTTTTATGTTTTCAAGAAGATTTTTGGGTTTTTCTTTCTTGGATAACTCTGTCGTAGATGTCTCTGCCAGCATATTCAACACCAATTCCAAATTAGTCATATTATCCCTCAAATTTTCTTTCTTCAAATCTTTAAGATTTTTGTATTCTTTCGTTGTTAATCCTGCCCAAGCCTTTGTTATCTCATCTGTAAGAATTGCATATTCCAATCCTTTTTTTACTCCGTGCGTGTCCCCGATTGCATTTTCAGTTGACTACAATTTGTAGCCAACTCACTTCCTTCCTTTTTTACGTTAGCATCAGAAATTAATTGGTTCTTCTGATGTGGGGAATGAAAGCAAACAGTTGGTGTAAGTTATTGTAGCGTATTCACGGAGTGATTTTCTGTCCGGTAGGACTTGGAAATCAAAGCAGGAAACCGCTCCCCGCAAACCAAAACACCCACGATAAAATTTACACACTGATGGCATTTCGTTATTTTTTATTCTTTTTTATTGACTGTTTTACTAGACTTAAAATGTATTCTAAATCATCATCATTATTTGTCTGAATTTCATAATCGCCATTTCCCCAATGTCCTGTTGTCGAAACATCTCGGGTAATATTTTTTGAATCGTCAAGTTCTCCTTTGCTCATATTAATCCACATCTTCAATGCTTTTTTCTGGGGTAATATGTCAATTACATTTCGTCCAGCGACAAATGCAATATATTTTTTCTTAGGTTTAATTTCAAGACTGTCTAAATTTTGAATTGAACTTTTGAATTTCTCATAAAGTTCTATTATTTCTTCATTAACATTTTCCATATGTTCTTGCTCAGAATAAACTTTTATTTCTTTTGCAACATTGTCAATTGTTTGGTCAGTCTTTGAAATTGTTTTTATGCTTTCTTGAGCACCAGCTTTTTGAATTTGCTCATAAGAAACTGTATTATTCTCATATCTTTTAACTTCCCATAATTCTATTGGCAAATCTTTAAAATTAATCGCTTCTCTTTGGTAATTTGTAAACGCTGGAGATATAAACAAAACTCTTGATTGAGACCAATCTACATCATTTCTTTTCAATGTCTTATAAAGATTTTCGTTAAATTCTAATATGAAGTCTGCTTTATTGTTTAGCATTAATGACAAATAAGCATATCCTTGGTCAATAACACTAAAATTCTTATCGCGTTTGTATTCAATTATAACAAAAGCATTTGCTTCTCTGTCAAAAGCAAGTGTATCAATTCTAAAATTATTCAAGGCAAATTCCGTTTTAACAAAATCAAGTCCTAAAATTGTTTTTAGATTTTCTTCGGTTAAACCTTGGATTTCCTTTTCAAGTTTGAAAGGTTTTTCCTTGATGTATTCTAATTTTTTTTCAATCTTAAATAGTGCCATTATTTTGTATTTTTATAATGAATGCCAACTCCCAATATCTACCCCCCTATTCCCAATATTTCATCTTTAAACCTAATATTATTTTTTTTATTGCGCTTATTTTATATTGAGATATATTTTTAAAATCAAGTAATTATGGTTTTATTTTTCAAATATTCAAAATCAATTTAATATCAATAATAATAATGGTTATTGGTTTTGAAAAAACGCTGGCTGTTGAGAACAACAAACCTGAAACTAATTAAGAAGAAACTTTAAAACAAATCATTTACAACGGCGCCATAAAATGAACAAAGAAACCGCTTTCGTGCATTTTATTTATTGAATATTCTAATCTCCACACAATATCATAATATGTTACAAGATCGAGCCCAATGCCTGTTCCAAATAATAGTTCGTTCGAAAGTGTATTATTCTCATCGTAAATTTTATCCGTAATATAGGCTAAATCGGCAAAGATATTTAGATAAACTGCAAAATGTAATGTGTTGAAATTTTTTGAAGGGATAAAACCAAATTTTTTTACCTTCTCGGGAATTAATTCAAACTTAAAATTAGTTTTTAATAATCCATAATCTTGTCCGTCTATAACATAATATTCGTAAGAGCGAGGGAAATTTCTTCCGTAGCCTAATCCTTCCTGAGCAAAATATGGCTGGAAAGAGTCGGAAGAAAATTTTGCTGAAAACATATATGCAAAATAAAATCTATTACAAAGCTTCCAATATTCTCTAAATGTACTTTGAACATAAAACACATTCAGTTTTTCTTTAAAAAGATTAAATCCGCTTTTGTTTAATACAAAATCAAAATAATAACCGTTTAAGGGATAAGGTTTGTAATCGCGGAAATCGCTTTTGTATTGATAATAAAAAGAAAAATAACGAACTTTCGAAAAACCGTTAATTGTATAAAAAGGATTTAGTTTTAATAAAGAATCTGAAAACTCATATTGATTATATTTAATTTCAAAAATTTGAGAGTTATGAATATCCGGTCGGTTAATAAGTTGTAATCCAAGATATTTTTTCGTTTTCGGATAAGAATTTTCACTTTTAAAATATTGTAAAGTATCATTTATTGTTATAACAGAAGTCTCATGATTTCGAGTTAAACCTGTAGAAATTTGAAAACCTAAAGTTTGCTTTTTATTGATATATGGAATTTGATATGAAAACTCATATTTTTCGTCATATCCCATGCTTACTAGTATTTTCAGCTTTTCCATCCTGCCTCTGAAATTATCCATAGTCAGGAAAAAACCATAGTTGGCGCGTGAAAAATCTTTTGTTTTCCACCATGAGTTGAAATTTCTTTCGGCCAACTCAAAAATGGGGAAAGGCCAAATATACCATCTCTCAATAAAATCAATCGTAACAGTAGTTTCAGAATACTCTCCTTTTATAATAAAATCCAAATTAACGCTTACAAAATTAAATAATGAAGTATTTAATAAATTTTCGCGACTTCGAAAAAGCAGTGAATCAAATCTATCAGTTTTCAAAGAATCATCAACACCAAACATTATCTCCCTAAAAATAATATGATTCTTAGTAACTTTATTTCCTGTAAGAATAATATCCTTAATTACAACTGTTTTGAATTTTTTAGAAACAGAATCATCAATAAAAAACAAACTATCAGGAGAATTAAATGAGATGTTTGTAACACACTTTTCAGCAAAAGCTTCAAACGTAAATATCAGAAAAAAAAGGAAAATTATAATTCTCATTTGTCAATACAATTTGTTTTAAATATAAATAATTGCTTATTAATCATCCTTAAAATCTTCAAATTACTAAATTCCCAAATTTTCAAATCTTCAAATCTTCAAATCTTCAAATCTTCAAATCTTCAAATCTTCAAATTTTCAAATCTTCAAATCTTCAAATCTTCAAATCTTCAAATCACAACCCCACCTAAATATTCAAATACTTCATCAATGAATCATATCTTTCGCGGAGATCCTCTGTGTCTTCTTTTTCCGAAAAAGATGCTTTTATATTATAACTATATCTATTAAAAGTTTGTAAAATCGGAGAAATATCAATTTTATTTATTTTTATAACTACATCCATTTTTGTTGAATTATCATGAGTGGAAACATAAAGGCTTAACACTTTTGCATTATTTGATTCAATAATCTGGGAAATTTCTGATAAAGAATAATCGTTTTGGCTGACCTCTAAAACAATAATTCCACCGGGACTTTCAGCAGCAGATATTTTTGATATTCCTTCAATAATTTTTCTTAAAGTAATAGATCCTAAATATTTTTTCTGACTGTCGAGAACAGGAATCAAGGATAATTCTCGTACAGACACAACTTTTACTATTTCCAAAATATGCTGATGATCATATACAAAAGGACATGATAATGATAAAGTATGATTTCCAACAGCTTCACTAATATCATTCATATTATAAATATCAATATCGGAGATTAATCCAAGAAAATCCACATTATTAACAATTGGCAAATGCGAGACTTTATAATCATCCATCCAACTTAAAGCGGTTATCCCCGTATCAGAGGTTTTTAAAGGAATAATTGTTTCTGTAATTAAATGTTTAGCTAACATATTTATAAAATGGTTTTATTGTTTCATTGTTTTATTGTTGAAAAATTAAAAACAATTGCAATAAATTATTATTTATCCCAATCAACAATTTCAAAATAATTATCATCCAAAATGCTAAGATAATTCAAATATCTCGATTTGCTGATTTTTCCTTCTTCAACAGCTAATTTAACAGCACAATCAGGTTCATGAACATGAGTACAGTTATTAAATTTACATTCATGCATTTTTTCACGCATTTCAGGAAATCTTTCAGCAACTTCACTTTTTTCAAAATCGAGCAAACCAAACTCTTTTATCCCTGGAGTATCAATAATAAAGCCACCAAAGCTAAGTTTGTGCATTTCGGCATTAGCAGTTGTATGTTTTCCTTTGTTATGAATGTGGGAAATCTCTCCTGTTTTAATATCTAAACCCGGTTCTATTGCATTTATCAAGGCAGATTTTCCAACACCTGAATGACCTGAAACCAGACTTTTTTTATCTTTCAACAAATTTATTAACTGCAATAGATTTGTCCTTTTCAATGCCGAAACAGAATAACAAGGATATCCAATCGATGAATAAATATCAACAATTTTGTTATGATATTTTTCTAAATCATCATTAAAAAGATCTATTTTATTAACAATTATAATAGCAGGAATATGATAAGCTTCGGCGGTAACCAGAAAACGGTCGATAAATCCTGTTGAAGTTCTCGGTTGTGAATGAGTTATAATTAAAACCGCCTGATCGATATTTGAAGCAATAATATGCGAAAGTTTTGAAAGGTTTGTCGAACGCCGGATAATATAATTTTTTCGTTCAAAAATCCGAATTATCATACCTGTGTTTTCATCACGAACATGAATAAATTCAACTCTGTCGCCAACTGCAACGGGATTTGTAGTTTTAATACCCTTAATACGAAATTGCCCTTTTAATTTACAATTAATCTTACTACCGTTATTTTCCATAACAGTGTACCAACTTCCTGTAGATTTTATTACAATTCCTTCCAAAATTTATTGTTTTTTTTAAAAACATCAACCGACTTCTTTATATATGTTAATAAAAAAGTTAATTAAATTTGTGTAAAACTACAAACTTATATTATATTTGATCTAAAATTAAAAATAATTACTATGAATGGAATCGAAATTTTATCATTGTTTATCTCTCCTGTAATCTTTTTATTAATGTTTTTTTATTTAAAAGTCAGGCTCAGAGTTAAATCATTTAAGTTGCTTTTACAAGCAATTTTATTTGGATTGCTAAGTGTTGCTTTGTTATATGTCGCACATTTGTTAAGCCATTTAATGGGTCTTGATGAATTAAAAAATATTAAACGGACAGCATTTTACACCCTCGTAATTATTGGGTTTTCATCAGAACTCGCTAAGTTTTTGGTATTAAGATATTGTTTTTTACCTCAACAAGGATTTAGAGGTCCACTCGAAGGAATTATTTATTCAGTAATTATTTCTCTTGGTTTTGCAACAGGAGCAATTTTCCTTTTTGGTTTTAATATTATCGGTTCACATATCGATACACTTTATCTTTTCTTATATCCATTTTTCAGTATCCTTTCGGGAATTATTATGGGATTTTTTGTTGGGCTTGGTAAATCCAGAAAAAACCGTTTTGTTGATTCCATGACAGGTCTCGGTGCAGCAGTATTTTTTCAGGGATTGTTTAATTTTTGTTTTTGTACTAACGATAAAAGATTATTAATTATTTTTTGCATTGGTACTGCAATAATTGCTTTATTACTTGCAATTAAAGGTGTTAACACAAAAGTTAATGGGGAAGAAATACAGGATGATTTGTAGATTATAAGATTGGGATTTTGTTTTCATCATAACAATTTATAAACCTTTCCGGGAAGGACTTTTACAACACCTTCGAATTCGAGGTTAAGTAGTGAAGCTGCTACTTTACTCATATTTAATTTCGATTGCAGATATAATTTATCGAAAGCTGTTTCGCCATCATTTTTTAATATTTCGACAATAATTTTTTCTTCAGTAGATAAATCGACAAATAATTTATGCTGTTTTGGAATATTAGATTTATTATCATTTTCTTCCCACCTCATAATATATTTTAAATCTTTCGCCGACTGAATTAATGCCGCCCGATTAGTTTTAATAAAATTATTTGTTCCTTCCGAGTACTTATCTCCTATCCTTCCTGGAAAGGCAAAAACATCACGATTATAAGAATTTGCAATGTCTGCAGTTATTAAAGCACCACCTTTTGCAGCTGATTCAATTACAATTACGGCATCAGAAATTCCTGCAACTATTCTGTTCCTTTTCGGGAAATTTTCCCTGTCAGGATTTGTATTGGAAGTAAATTCGCTTAACAAACCACCATTATTTAACATTTTTCCGGCAAGAGGTTTATTAAGATGGGGATAAATTCTGTCCAAACCATGAGCAAGAATTCCAAGAGTTTTTAAATTG
>JAIPBB010000227.1 GCA_021739805.1 Saprospiraceae bacterium
GTTGATTTACGGAAACTAAAATATAATTTAGGTCATGGTTTTTATTGGAAAAATGATGGCCTATTTTATGTTGACGGATCGGAGATTAGAGTCCCGGTTGCTTAAAAAGTGATATTTAGTTATATTTTCGCTAACTCTTGAAAGTGATGAAATATATCTTGGTTCTTTGGAAGGAATAGATCCTAAAACCATAGACCGAGAATTTGGGAACAACTTAACTCGAATTTCTCCAATGCATTATGATCAGCAAGGCCGACCTCAATTACTAAACTTAGATCCCCATATTATTTTTCCCACTTTTACCAAACAAGGTTCTATTCATCTGTATGGTAAAAATACGCTTTATGGACCTACGGCTTTTTTGAAATTAAATTTTAATATTCCCCCTGGATCTTTAGAGGAAGAAAAAACTATTCAATTAATAAGTCATATTGATGCCCAATGGATAGCTTATTTGAAAAGAGCAAGAGAATGGTGGGGAAAAATTAAACCTAACTTAGTTAATAATTCTCCCACCAACCCTAATATTACACGAGTGGGTTTTGGTATGAGTATCAAAAATCCAACTCTTACCAAAACGGTTCCTAGAGACATACCTTCGCCATATGTTCAACAAAGACTATTTGATTTCAAAGATTGGCTTATCTTTAGTGAATTGCCAATTATTTAGACAACCAAATCCAAAATGCGAGTAACAAAAACAGGATTAGGGTCAAATAATTCTCTTTTAATGCAATAATAGCCCTCTGTAACTTTCGTAACATAGGCAAATTCATCTTTCAAGAAATATTCAATCTTAACAGGAGTATATTTTCTTTTAAATTTTCCTAATTCTAATTCTAGAAGTTCTTCATATACAATATGTTCTTCAATATGATATTGGTTGCCATCTAAATCTTTAGCTACGATCTTATCAGTTATCAATTCTGACATCATTTTTTCCTTTATAATAAAAATTTGTAATTTCTAAATTTTCATCAATATCTATCCACCAACCATTTTCAGCACATTGATTCAAACAAATAAATCTTGTGCCATCAATCACTTGATCAAAATATTGATGAAAATGAGCGAACACCCATAATTTGGGTTGATGTTCCTTATGCATGAAATCTAACATACGAGTTGTCATGGTGGGAATCGGGGCGCCAGTAAATGGTAAATCTAATTTTCCCAAAACCTTTAAGGGACATGAATGCGATACCATAATTTCTGGCCTGACTTGGGTGTAAACGTCAATTGCTTCTTCACATTCATGCGGTCCTAGTTGCTCTCGAACTGACCAATTTGCTCCTTGAGCAATTCTCCAAAGCATATCAACACTATATGCTCCTCGCACATAGAAAAGAGAACGATCTGTATCGGGAATATTCCATGTACCAAAATCGTGTAAACGATGTTCACACCAACCAGTATATTCGTAAATAGAATCTTCTGAACAATCTGGAAGGTATCTATCTAAATTTGGATGTATCCGCACTCGATCAGGAATATCAAATGTTTCATTTGCTTTAATCAAAGTATGATTAAGCAATCTTTTTTCATAAGAGAAAGGATAATCTTTTAATGTAGACACAAATTTATAACAATAATCATCATGATTGCCCGCCACAAAAACATGTCTACTAGAATCTAATTGTTCTAATTCTTTATATTGATGAGTAAAATCACCCAATTGAATAGAACAATTAGATTGTTTCGCATATTTGATATATGTGTCCATCCGATTGTGAACATCGCCAAATAATCTTAACATTACAGATCCTTATCAATAGCATCGACTGTTTGATCATGTTGCTCCCAAGGCAAAGTATCAGATTTTTCATTGGTGTCTTCTGATGTTGCTAATTTCATATGAACTTCAAAAACCACTCTTACAGAATAAGGATACGTTTCATTTGGAATTGAATTATCAGTTGGACGAACAATAAAACCTGCTCCTATAGGTGGTTCTGGGTGGAATGCCACACCTATAACGACGCCTTCCCCTTTACCATACTGATCGTCATAAATAACTTTGTCACCTTCTTTGTAAGTGTACACTATGTTTCTCCTATGTTAATGTGTTATAATGCAAAGCATCAAAAATTTTTTCCCTCATTTTAGAGTCTTCCTTATTTTCTTCTTCAGGAGGACACATAGGATTTTGTACATACGCTTTCAGCCATTTAGCTTCTTGTGGTGTTAGCGTCAAAATGATTTCAACTGTTTGTTTTATTTCTGATTTCATTTTTTCTCCCTAAAGTATAACTGCTCCCGAATATTTCCAATCATAAGACAATCTTCCATCAGGGAAGAAAATCAATTGTCGGATATTTTCTGAATTTGTGGTTGATGTTAAACAATTAGAAAGGCAAACATTTTGCCCTTCCCAATCATACACGATTGCCCCATGTGGTAATTCTAACAAAGGAGTGCTCGTTTTGTCAAGCCATTCCTTAATCGGACTCAAATCAAATCGATGTTCGTTAACCCAATGAAACACTTGATCATTCTGCGAAATATCAGGACGATCTACCATTCGTAATGTAGTCTGATCTACATTATTGTGCTTGCACTTTTCCATCAGCGTGATAATATCAGATACACTATCCATGTTATCTTTAGTCAGGGTACAATTTATTCGTACTGAAAATCCAATTTCTTTTAATTTCCTGACGGTGTTCCAAATTCCAAGTGGGAAATTAGCCTTCAATAATTTGCTGTTACGTATAGAAGTGTGATGAGCGATAGAAATACAAATGGTTGTTAATCCACGAGCATACCAACCAGCCACTCCTTCTAATTCCTCAAGAATATTATTTTCATTTGCCGGATCAAGCAAAATTCCATTCGTTTGCAGTTCTTTAAAAGGGAATTGATATTGCCCTACCTGACATAAATATTCGTCAATTAATTCGGGATATAAAGTAGGCTCTCCTTTTCCAGTCATCAAAAAAGTACTAACATTGTTTTGTTGGGCAAATTGACAGGCTATATGAAAGTTTCTCCAATTAATAGTTTCAAACTCATAAACATTATCAAAGCCTGTCATTTTTGACACACAATATGGACAATTCATATTGCAAGCTCGACCACCGACAACCGCTGTAAATGTATTAATTTTCATTTTAATCTTTCAGTTTTATTCTTGATTTTATATCTTCAAGCATTTGCGAATAATCATCATCATTGTAATCGACAACATCCGATTCAAAAAACTGAATATCCCCATCTTCTTCATAAGCAGGATCAATTAAATAAGGAAAATTTTTACGAATGTTATTAGAATCTAATTTCTCGTTGTTTCCATACGCTTGTTTGGTATCAGTGTTCCAATAATTCCCTTTGTTTGGAATATAAGAACGAAGTTTTTTGCCATTCCAATATATGATGAAATGGACTGGACATTCCCAATCACCCCCTGCTAAAAATCCAAGAAATGAAAGTCCATTTGATAATATATTATACCCTAAAAATTGATTTTGAGCACAATTTATTGGCTCATCTGCGTATCTTTCGTCCAACCATTCATGTTCTTTTTCGCATGTAACATTCTCAAAGTCAAATTCGACTTTTTTCAAATCTTTTTGTATTTGAGAAGTTAATTCTCCCCATAGATAACAATCAAAATATGAATCTTCCTCTTTGGCTTTTTGAGCTTCTTCAATTTTGATTTTTAATTCTTGTATGGTTATGGGTGTGAAATATCTCGCCATTTTAATTCCTTATAATTTCTTGGTGACGATTTAATATAGTTTGAATATCTCTTAATGCTTGAATAGTAGCATCAGGATTAACAACACATTCTTCTAGATTCCCATAATGAGTTTCTAGGCAATTAATTAACAATTGTTTAATTTTACCTTCATCTGGTTTCGCCCGCAAAGTACTATTAATATACAATTTTTCCAACTCCTTTTCTTTAGACGCAAACCAATCACGAATATCCTGTTCGCTTACTTCTCCTCGTCGAATAGCTTTCATATGTTCTCGACGACCTTCTTCTTGCAAATCTAAATCATGTTCCATTAAGATTTGCTCGACTTCACTCAATAATCGAACTAAATTTGCAGCACATTTAACATCAAACCCAAATTGTTCTATAAGCTTTTTTCGCTTGCCTTCAGCTTTTTTACTATGCATGGCATGCAATCGACTATAAGCATAACTCTTAAATGTTTTAAAAGCTAATTTGCTTAAAAACAATTCTCTATTTTCTCGAACCATTTCATTAATGGGACTACTGTGTAAAATGCAATTGAAAGGAATGTAAAGCAAATCAATGTAATTAGGATTAGCAGTCATACACAAATTAAAATATTTTGTGATATGATGCACAGTAATGTCATACTCTCTGCCTTTGCCCCCATTAGCTGATTCGTCCATCACATGATGATGTTGGAATTGAGTGAATCTTTTTTTAGGTGTTCCAAATCCTTCAATCTCGCCATCAAGATGAAAAAACACTAACCTCTTGGGCGGAATTACCCATCCCGCAAGGTCCATATCAGAATCATCAATGTTTGTACCATATGACTTTGATCCAGTAATGCAAAGATACTGTGTATTATTAATTAACCATTGTGGAGGATTAATTAAACCTTTTTTATCCAAATCTTTTAGAATCATTATTCCTTTACCTCTTCTACATCAGGATAATCTTGACGAATCCAATTAATCAAACATTTCTTATGTGATTCTAAATTAGATCCATCACATTTTTTCCTAAACAAATATGGCTCCAAATCAGGATAATATTCAACAATTCCTGATTTTGTATACAATTCAATTTTCTGTAATAAACCTAAACATTGCCCAATTTGAAAAGCAGCTTGTTTTCTAAAATCAATTACATTCTGATTATTCTTACGGATATCTGTAATTGTTCCAAAATCTATTTCTTCAAGAACTGCCAGCTTCTCTTCTGTAGTTCCTTTTAGAGCACTTTTAACTTTAGATCGGTAATCTGTTCTGGAAAGAAAAGACAACATAGACCTTAACGCTCTAGCTAATTTCAATTTTACATTTCTTTTGACATTACGTAAAATTGGACATTCCCATTCTTGCCGATGATAATAATAGGTTAGGGCCACAGCATTATTACATTCATCAGCCGTTCCTTTGTATACATTTACAATTACATCATCTTGAACAACAGCTAAATTGACATCTACTTCTTTATCTGCCAATTCTTTAGACAATTGCTGCTCAAAATTTAAGCACATTTCTTTGCATTCTTGTTTACATGGAATTTTGTCCACATAAACCATAATGTCATAATCAAGACTGTTGGTTGATCCAAATATGTTATATCGCATAATTTATTATACCACAAAAAAGGATTATGACATATTTTTTTCAAGAAGTTTTTCTAGTTTGCTAATTTTTGCCTCTAATGCCTCAAATTTATCTAATATCATTTTCATGATGTTAAAACTATTATTGATGGGCACCGCTGTTTGTGGCATTGGATGTCCAAAAGCTATTTCCATTATAGAAGATGCTTTTTGCTTTGGGTCTTCAGGTATGATTGGAGACAGCTTTTTAGCTTTAATTATTTTAATATTAGGTTTACTGTTATTTAATTTAGCAGTCGTTTGTATTAGCCCTGTTCCTAAAAACATCCATTGTGTGCGAAGATATGATAGCCATTCGTCTTGCTGCCAAACTTCTGATGCTTTTATTTTATAAGTCTTCCTAATTTTATGAAATCTAGTTATAAATTCATCTATTTTTTCTAAATTAGTTGCAACGAATCTTTTAAATTGCGTGGTTATATATATGTTTCTTATCTTATTGCGAAATTCAGGAGAATAAGGTGCTTGCAACAATCCAGCCGCAATAAGCATATGAACCATTCGACTATTCTCTTTTATTATCTCATCATCTAACTTATCATTCTTATATTGTTTATTCTGGTAATAACAAATTAAACGCCTTATTTCTTTTTGCTGTTTGTTTAAAGGTTTATCCATTTTCCAATCTTTCTTTGTGGCGATCTTTTTCATAGATAATTTTTCTAATTTGGGTTTTATTGAACACTTAACAATCTTCGAACTAGTTTCATTATATTTAGCTATTGCCAGCATATCGTCTAATGATAACCAAGACCATTGTTTTTTTATGTAATCTTGCCATTTCCTGTTTTTGTGGACTTCATAAGCTAACAACCCTTCTTCATCCATCACTTTAAGAAATATATCAATAAAATCATAACATATTTTTAGTCCACCTATAAAACTTGTTAAATACCGACATCGGTGCATAAAGCCAACACCTTCATTACTAACAACAATGTTCTTAGTGATGCCAGGACCAGCTTCTAGTTCTAATTTTAATAATCCACTTCCTAATAAAATAGAGAAGATTGCAGTACCAGCTTCCCCATATTTGTTTTCCAAAGCTATCAAATCTCTTTTACTTTTGTTGTCACAAAACTTAAATTCCTCCACAATGTCTTCAAAAGATTTTCTTAACGAAACAACATCATCAAAAGCGGTTTTGTTGAATGTATATTCATAAGAAATTTTTACCTTATAGATTTTATCCGAAATTTCCATGTTTTGAAATTCATGTCTCTTTTTTGTTGAATTACATTTATCACAAATCATGTCCCAATAACAGAAACTTTCAGGCAAATAAATAGAAACTGAGGAATCGTAGATACAATAAACCGTCTCCCCATTGATGAAAAACTTACCACAATCCGCACATACTCGTTTTTGTCTTTTGGCTACATTCTCTAAAGTTATTTGGAATTTTTTACCAAATAAATATTGTTCTAGTTGCTCTTTTTTTTTGCTATGTGATTGAGGCATTTTATGTTCCCAACTTTCTTTTGGCATTTGACTCCAAATCTTTTTGATGGTTTCCAATTCTTGTTGATATAAAAGAATTTTTGCTAACATGATTTATCCTTTATTGATTTTTTAAAATATTAAAGGAATTATAGCTGATATTATCGTATTAGTCAATAGAAAACCCCTCTTGGCAATGCCAAGGATGGCTAATTAGATGTAACTCTTAATGCGTTGGTTATTCACCCAAAGCAGGTTCTGTTTGATCTTCGGCTTGCTTTTTAATTTGTTTACCTTGTTTGCGGGCTGAAGGTGTGTTATATCGATTAACATCACACAACCCCTTATCCAATTTGGAAGCTTCTGTTACATATGGACCTTCATCATCCACGCAAACAACCATTCCAGACTGATCCAAAATTTGCGTGTAGGTATCATTAACCATAGACGCATGACTACCACACGGACTTGGATACTTGGGCTTTTCTACCATCTTAGCCATTTCAATTCTCCTTAAATAAATTTCAATTTACAAATTGCACAATATTATTATACCACAAAAAATTCAATTATGCACAAAAAACTTAATCAATATATCTTTTTGGCCCTTTATATTCTTCCGGTGTTTGCATGTTATGCATTGACCTTTTGTTTCATGTGATTGATCATGTTTTTATTATAACACAAAAACAAATTTTGAACATAATTTATTTGAATAATTTCTCAAATTGGCCCTTTTCCATAATGGCTTTAACATTGTTTAATTTAGTCCCTAAGTTATGATCCACTACACGATCATTAAGATAATTATAGGTTCGTGTTTTTCCACTTCGACTACCACCACCCATTTGAGCTTTGCGATTTTTGCCATGAGCATTTTGAATTTTTTCGTTTTCATGCTCATTGACTTTCATTTCCAAGATTTGCCTAGCTTTTCTTTGATTGGCGTGGAAATCTCTTCCGTTGATTGTGGTTTGTAATCCTGTTGGGATATGAGTCATTCTACAACCAGATAAAGTGCGATTAGCATGTTGTCCGCCTTTTGAAAAAAGATTAACTGGTTCTATAAATAAATCATTATCATTTAATTGAATATCTAATTCTTTTTGAATTGGAAGAACTGCTACACTAACAGTAGATGTTTGTCGTCGTCCTTTAGTTTCGGTAGGAGGCACTCTTTGAACGACATGTTTTCCTGGCTCGTGCTGAAATGCTTTACCCGCATCCTTACCAGATACTTGAATTTTTGCTTGACCATCAACCGAATCCAATAATTCTACTTTAAGATTCACATTATTGGCATATTTTACATAAGCTGCCAGGAGTTGATGCACAAATATTTTGCTATCTTCTCCCCCTTCTCCAAATTGTATTTCTACAATTATGTTAGAAGCATCAGCAATAGGATCGCTAAAGACACTCCTGCACTTCGTTAATTGATTGATTCATCATTTCTTTTAATTTACGTTTTTTACTTTTCTTGCTCATCGGACTTCTCCTTTTTTAAAAATAAAAAGCCCACAATATGGCGCAGCATATTGTGGGCTATGAAATCTAGTTTTCGTCGTTTTCTAATGGTATCTCCGGTGCTAAAAATGATAAAAAATAATAAAATTTCATCAACCTAAATTATCCGAATCAATTTAGGATTAACGCATTACTGTCGTGTGTACACTTACCCAAATTTTTAAAAAACTCATGTAAGGTATCTTTATTAAGAACTGTCGTAATTCGTTTGTTCAATTTATTCCATTGGCTCCAATGATGATTAACTTTTTCTCCACTTTGGAGTAGTGAACCCAATCTGGATGGAACTTTTTCTTTATGTCTATTACCTCTTCTAGCAATGACATAACTTGCGCATTGATGCACACATCTTCCTAATTTATCTGCGTATTTAAACTTGCCTATTATTGATGTATATGCAGGATTTACATCAATAACTAATACACTATTTTTTACTGCACATGACTTCAAATATTGAATGAATTTACCATATAAAATCATTCCTATTTTATAATTAACATTTTTTCCATGATCTTTATTTTTCAAAGTTT
>JAIPBB010000228.1 GCA_021739805.1 Saprospiraceae bacterium
TAGGAAGAGCATATATTGTTGCATCATTCAACAATATTATTATCTCCTTAACAAATAACTCAGGGCAAGTGATTTCATGGTCATCAGCCGGAAAAATGGGTTTTAGAGGTTCAAAAAAGAATACACCTTATGCAGCTCAAATGGCAGCAGAAGATTGTGCAAAAGTGGCTTTTGACTTGGGTCTTAGAAAAGTGAAGGTTTTTGTAAAAGGACCGGGAGCAGGAAGAGAATCTGCAATGAGAACAATTCATTCAGCAGGAATTGAAGTTACTGAAATTATGGACGTAACTCCTTTACCTCATAATGGTTGCAGACCTCCAAAAAGACGAAGAGTATAATTTTAATTAGAAATAACAAAAAACAAAATATTCAGAAATGGCAAGATACATTGGTCCAAAATCCAGAATTGCAAGAAAATTTCAGGATCCAATTTATGGTCCGGACAAAGCTTACGAGAAAAAGAAATACCCTCCCGGAATGCATGGTAATACCAAGCGTAGAAGAAAGCAATCCGAGTACGGTGTTCAGCTTCAAGCTAAACAAAAAGCAAAATACACATATGGAATTCTTGAAAAACAATTTCGTAATTTGTTTACAGCAGCTACACATAAAAAAGGAATTACAGGTGAAATTTTACTTCAACTGATTGAGGCAAGACTTGATAATGTAGTTTTTAGATTAGGAATTTCTCCAACAAGAGATGGTGCAAGACAATTAGTTACACATCGTCATATTACTGTAAACGGAAATGTAGTTAATATACCTTCCTATTCAGTTAAACCTGGAGATTTTGTAGGAATCAGAGAGCGTTCAAAATCAATGGAAGTAATCACAAATTCGATTTTATCAAGATCAAACAAATACTCATGGCTTGAATGGGACGAAACAGAAAACCAAGGAAAATTTGTTAACTATCCTGATAGAGAAGAAATACCTGAAAATATTCAAGAGCAACTTATAGTTGAGCTTTACTCGAAATAAAAGAAATAATTAGCGTTAAATACTCATATATATAAAAATTATGGCAATATTAGCTTTTCAAAAACCAGATAAAGTTGTTATGCTCGAAGCTGATGATTTTAAAGGCAAATTTGAATTTCGTCCTTTAGAACCAGGTTATGGAGTTACAATTGGAAATTCATTAAGAAGAATATTATTGAATTCTTTAGAAGGCTTTGCAATAACATCTATTAAAATTGAAGGTGTTGAGCAAGAGTTTTCTTCTATTGATGGTGTTGTTGAAGATGTTACTGAAATAATATTAAATTTAAAACGAGTTTGTTTTAAACAACAAATCGACTCAGTTACCAATGAGAAAATTATGGTAAATATCAGTAACAAAGAAGTATTTACTGCTGGTGATATCAATAATTTTCTTTCAGGCTTTCAAGTTTTAAACCCTGATGTGATTATTTGTAACATGGAGTCAACTGTGAATTTACAGATTGAAATGACAATAGATAAGGGAAGAGGATATGTTCCTGCTGACGAAAATAAATCTGCAACAGCACCTATTGGCACAATTGCAATTGACTCAATCTACACACCAATAAGAAACGTAAAGTTTACTGTTGAAGATTACAGGGTAGAGCAAAAAACCGATTACGAAAAATTGATTTTCGAGATTGAAACAAATGGTTCTCTTCATCCAAAAACTGCATTAAAAGAAGCAGCAAAGATTCTTATTCAGCATTTTATGTTATTTTCTGATGAAAAAATCACTCTTGATACTGAAGAAAAAACAGTAACTGAAGAATTTGACGAAACTTCATTGCATATGCGTCAGCTACTTAAAACAAAATTAGTTGATATGGATCTTTCTGTAAGAGCATTGAATTGTTTGAAAGCTGCTGAAGTTGACACACTTGGCGAACTAGTTGCATTCAATAAAAACGATTTATTGAAATTCAGAAACTTCGGAAAGAAATCATTATCAGAATTAGAGGAATTAGTAAAATCGAAAAATTTAAATTTTGGAATGAATATTTCAAAATACAAATTAGATAAAGAATAAGTGAAATGAGACATCGAAAGAAATTTAACCAATTAAGCAGAACACATTCACATCGGGCAGCAATGTTGTCAAATATGGCTGCTTCATTGATATTACACAAAAGAATAAACACAACTTTAGCAAAGGCAAAAGCTCTTAGAACTTATGTTGAGCCTTTAATCACAAAATCAAAAGAAGATACAACACATTCAAGAAGAGTTGTTTTTAGTTATTTGCAAAGCAAAGAAGCAGTTACTGAATTATTTCGTGATATTTCAATAAAAGTTGCTGACAGACCAGGTGGTTATACAAGAATTTTAAAAACCGGCAATCGTCTTGGCGATAATGCTGAAATGTGTATGATTGAGTTGGTTGACTATAACGAACATCTACTTGGCGAAAAAGAAGGTAAAAAAGCAAAAGCTTCACGAAGAAGAAGAGGAGGGTCTAAAAAAGAAACAACGCCGGTAGCTAAAGCATCTAAAACTAAAGATTCTAAGATAGTTAAAGAAGCAGTTGCTGAAGATACAGCTATTGAAGAAGTTGTTGTCGAAAAAGCAGTTGTTGAAGATGTTGTTGTTGAAGATGCAGTTGTTGAAGAAGCAGTTGCTGAAGATACAGTTATTGAAGATGCTGTTATTGAAGAAGTAGTGGTTGAAGATACAGTTGTTGAAGATACAATAGTTGAAGAACCGACAGCAGAATCTGTAACTGAAGAAATAAAAGCTTCCGAAGATACAGAAGAAAAAAAACCTGAATAAATAAGTTTCTATCAAAATAATAAAGGATAAGGCAAAAGCTTTATCCTTTTTTTATGCAAAAAATCAATAATTTTAATTTTATTTTTTCTTATCTTTAGCAAAATTTATTAACAAACTAAATTATTACTAATCTATAAAAAAACTTAAAAATGTCAGCAATAGCAAATATTTACGCAAGACAAATACTCGATTCGAGAGGAAATCCAACTATTGAAGATGATGTGATGACCGAAAGCGGAATTGTAGGAAGAGCTGCAGTACCATCAGGAGCATCAACCGGAGTTCACGAAGCCGTTGAACTTAGAGATAATGATAAAGGTATGTATCTCGGGAAAGGTGTACTAAAAGCTGTTCAAAATGTTAATAAAGTTCTAAATGAAGAATTAAAAGGATTTTATGTAACTGAACAGGCAGAAATCGATCAGGTAATGATTGAATTAGATGGTACCCCAAACAAAGCTAATTTAGGAGCAAATGCAATTCTTGGTGTTTCACTTGCTTGTGCCAGGGCAGCAGCTCATGCAACTAATCAAACATTATACAGATATATTGGTGGAGTAAACGCTAACATTCTTCCAATTCCTATGATGAATATTTTGAACGGTGGTTCTCATGCCGATAACAGCATAGATTTCCAGGAGTTTATGATTATGCCTGTTGGTGCTAAAACTTTCTCGGAAGCAATAAGAATGGGTTCCGAAGTTTTCCATAATCTTAAAGCCGTTCTTAAGAAGAAAGGCTATTCTACAAATGTTGGAGATGAAGGTGGCTTTGCACCAAATCTTAAATCAAATGAAGAAGCAATAAAAGTAGTTTTACAAGCAATTGAAAAAGCAGGTTATAAACCGGGGGAAGATATTTATATCGCTCTTGATCCGGCTTCATCAGAATATTTTATTACTGAAGAAAATGTTTATCATCTTAAAAAGTCAACAGGCGATAAGCTCAAACCATCAGAAATGGTTGATTTCTGGAAAGGCTGGACTGATAAATATCCAATAATTTCAATTGAAGATGGAATGGCAGAAGATGATTGGGATGGATGGAAATTAATGACTGACACTATTGGGAAAAACGTTCAACTTGTTGGTGATGATTTATTTGTTACGAATACTGAACGTTTACAAAAAGGAATTGATTTAGGGGTTTGTAATTCTATTTTGATTAAAGTTAATCAAATTGGAACTTTAACGGAGACCATAAATGCAGTTAATTTAGCAACTATGAATTCATACACTTCTGTTATAAGCCATCGCTCTGGTGAAACAGAAGATACTTTTATTGCTGATTTGGCAGTTGCTTTAAACACAGGGCAAATAAAAACAGGTTCTGCAAGTAGGTCCGACAGAATTGCTAAATATAATCAACTTATGAGAATTGAAGAATTATTGGGAGACCAAGCAAGATTTATAGGAAAGAATTTTAAGTTTGTCAAGTAAAGGTTGATTATTAAAATATTTTTATATTTTTGTTAAGATAATTGAAACATAATTTGGATTCATGATTAAACGTGAAAGATTATACGATGCTTTTGGAGAATTAATCTACGCCATTGCAATGGCTGACGGTGAAGTCCAGGAAGTGGAGGTAGAGGCTTTGCATAAAATTATTAATTCACACCCCTGGGCACGTGAAATAAAATGGTCATTCGATTATGAAAAGAGTAAGAACAACACTGTTGAAGATGCTTATAAAAAAGCAGTTCTTGCTTGTAAAGAAAACGGTCCTGACCCTGAATACAAATATCTCCTTGAAGTGATGGAACAAGTTGCAGAAGCTTTCGATGGAGTTGTCCCAAGCGAAAAGCAAATCATTGAAAATTTCAAACACGAACTTGAAGAAAAATTCATTAAAGATTTGCGAAACGGTACTTTAGAAATAGATTAGAAAAATATTATAATTATTAGACCTCAGTTTTTACTGAGGTTTTTTTTTGAAGATTTGTTTTAACTATCACAAAAAACTTAATTTTATATTCTAAACCAAAACCAAAATTTAATATGAAAAAATTAACATTAATTCTAGCATTAGCCGTGCTTTTTGCCTGCAAACCAAAAGTCGAAGAAATTCCTAATCTTGCTGTTTTAAGCGGCACAATTGAAAATCCACAGGAGGATTTTATCGTTGTTTCTCACAAAGGAGCAATTGAAACAATCAGAGATACTGCAAAACTTGATTCTGCCGGTAGTTTTATCATTGATATTGTACTTGAAAAACCTGCTTATTACACTTTTCATCACGGTCGTGAAACTTCAGCAATGTATCTATCACCCGGTGATAGTTTGAAACTTACTTTAAATACTAATGAGTTTGATGAAACCATTAAATACGAAGGAAAAGGTTCAATAATAAATAATTATTTAGCTCAAAGTTATTTGTTTAACGAAAGTTTAAATGTGGATTATAGAGATATTTTTAAATTAGACGAAATTGGTTTTATTGCAAAAATTGACTCAGTTTACGTTGCTTTAAAGGAAAATTTTGAAAAATTCCTTGGAGAAAATGAAGGACTTGATGACTTTTTTATCAATATGGAAAGAAATAAACATTTGTATAATTGGGCTATCCAACTAAATAATTTTCCATCTTATCATGCTTATTATGCCGAAAATGATTCTTTTAAGGTAAGCGATAATTACTATGATTTTTATAATAAGCTAAATCTAAACGACAGTAGCTTGATTGAACTTCCGGAATACATTAATTTTTTAAATGGAATGGTTAGAAGTAAAACGGATAAGATTTATGAAAATGATTCATTATTGCAAGAGCAAAAAAATGGATATAATGAAACAACACTTAAAGTGATTGAAAGTGAGTTTACCGACCCCAAAATTAAAGAGAAATTATTATATTCATTAATGACTAAGCAAGTTAAATACTATGGAGTTGAAGGTATTGATAATATGATGGAAGTTTTTAAGAAGAATTGCAAAAATGAAGATTTATTGGCTAAAATTGAAGAAGAGATAGTTAAGTGGGATGCAATAGCTCCAGGCAAAGTTGCTCCATTATTTTCATATCCAGACAAAGATGGTAATATGGTTTCATTGTCAGATTTCTTAGGTAAATATGTTTATATTGATGTTTGGGCAACATGGTGTGGTCCATGCAAAAGAGAAATACCATTTATGAAAGAGTTGGAAAAAGAATTTCATGGGAAAAATGTTGTTTTTATGAGTGTTTCTGTCGATAAAGAAGCTGATAAGGAAAAATGGATGAATATGATTAAAGAGCAAGAAATGGTAGGTTATCAATTATTTGCCGATAAAGATTGGAAATCATCAATAGCTGAAGATTATATGGTTAATAGCATTCCAAGATTCCTGTTAATTGACAGGGAAGGAAAAATTATTACCGCTCAGGCTGAACGACCATCAGGAAAGATAAAGGAAGTTTTGATGGCTTTGGAAGGAATATAGTGAAAAGAAGCACCAAATACCAAAAGACAAATAACAAATAAATTAAAATAGAATAATTCTTGATTCCCAAATCCTAAACAGATTTGGGAATTTTTTTTGAAAAAAAAAAAAAAAAGCTTGCATTATGAACATATGTGCATTATATTTGCAAAAAAATTAATAATGCCACGACCACAAGACAATAGAATTGTTCATGAACCACCATTGTTCACTGAGTTTAAACCAATAGGTGTAATGGCTCGGGATTTAGAGCAAATTATGTTGTCATTAGATGAATTTGAAGCTATTCGACTTGCTGACTATAATGGCTTGTCTCACGCAGAAGCAGCCGATGAAATGGAAATTTCACGTTCTACATTCAGCCGATTAATAGAAAAAGCCCGAAAGAAAGTTTCTGACTTTTTTATTAATGGAAAGTTGCTTAATATTGAAGGTGGTAATGTTCATTTTAGGAATAATATTATTAAATGTCAGAAATGTGGGTATATGTTCAGAATTAGTATCGGACAAGAAATAACTGAATGCCCGGTTTGTCATTCTGATAATTTATTAAATCATGCTGGTGGGTTTGGACATGGAAAGTGTTGCGGTTATGGAAAAAATAATAAAAGGAGGTAATTATGCCACGTAATGACAAAACAGGACCACAAGGATTAGGTCCAATGACAGGCAGAGGTCTTGGGACTTGTGCTGGAAATGCAAATCAGGAATTTGGAAATAATTCAGGCTTCGGACGAGGATTTGGCAGAGGAAGAATGGGTTTTGGAGGAGGAAGAGGCTACGGCAGATTTGCAGGTAATTTTTCAAAAATTCCAAATAGAAGCTTTAGTAACGAGCAAATGATTGAAGATGAGTTGAGTTCTCTAAAGGAAAAAATAGCTTTTTTAGAGAAACAGCTTTCAAATGTTCGTAAGCAGGATTAGGCTAGTTAATTTGTTTTCATAGTTCAAGTTTTAGTTGTTAGGGAGGATGTAAGGTGAATTTTAATGAATAATTTAATTATTTTAAAAATTGTCATCCTCCCTTTTTTTAATTTTCATTTTAAATAATTTGTCATGAAAGAATCAAATTTTAATCAAGGTAATAGAAAAGGTAAAAATAAAGGCGGAGCATTTGGCCCGGGTGGATTTTGTGTTTGTGCAAAATGTGGTGAGAAAATTCCACACCAACAAGGAGTAAAGTGTACTACTATAAAATGCTCTAAATGTGGAACAACAATGATAAGGGAAGAACTTTTAAAGAAATAAATATAAAAACATAAAAAATAAAATTTAATATTAATGAAAAAATTATTTGCTATACCAACAGAGCAAGGGCAGTTATGCCAGCATTTTGGACATTGTGATAAATTCGCAATTGTTGAAACAAACAATAATGAGTTTGTTAAAGAAGAGTTCGTTACTCCACCTGTACATCAGCCGGGAGTATATCCTAAATTTTTAGCCGATATGGGTGTGAAAGTTATTATTTCAGGAGGCATGGGCATGAAGGCACAAGATTTATTTGCTGAAAACGGAATTGAAGTTTGTATTGGTGTAAATGCAGATTCCCCAAAAACGCTTGTTGAACAATATATTAAAAATGAACTTAAAACAGGAGAAAATCTTTGTACACATTAAAAAATTATGGAAGAAATAGTATTAAAACCAATTGGCATAATTAATACTCCTTATGAAAATTTGGAAGATATACCTATACAAGGATATTTGGGAAAAAATCTTGAAGCATATTGTGTGCTTCAAGATAAATTTTCAGAAGGATTAAAAGATTTAGAAGGATTTAGCCATGCTATTTTAATATATTATTTTCACAAATCTCAAAGGGTAGAAATAGTAACAACTCCATTTCTCGAAAATGAAAAGCATGGAGTTTTTGCAATTCGCACTCCTCATAGACCTAATCATATTGGTGTTTCGATAGTTAAGATTAATAAAATTATTAAAAATAAATTATATTTTTCTGAAGTTGATATGCTAAATAACACTCCACTAATAGATGTCAAGCCATTTGTAAAGCATTTTGATGAAAGGGAAAATGTAAAATCAGGTTGGATTGACAAACATTTTGTGAAAGGAAATAATTTAAAAGACGGAATTCAATAGCAATCATGAAAATATCAATAGCGAGTGGTAAAGGAGGAACAGGGAAAACAACTTTGTCAACAAATTTGGCGGCATATTTAGCAGAGTTTGGTAAAGTTGTTTTGGTTGATTTGGATGTTGAAGAGCCTAATTCCGGATTATTCATTGAAGGAAAACTCGAATGGGAAGAAATTAAATTCAAAAGTATTCCTAATTGGGAAGAAAGCACTTGCACATTATGCGGCTTATGTCAAAAGAACTGTAATTTTCATGCTATTATTCAATTAGGAAAACAAATTATGGTTTTCCCGGAATTATGTCATAGTTGTTTTGCTTGTTCCGAATTATGTCCATCTTCATCTTTGCCAATGATACAGATGAAAATGGGTGTTTTAAAGAGGTTTAAAGAAGGAAATATTCACTTTATTGAAAGTCGTTTAGATATTGGTCAGGAGCAAGCAGTTCCATTAATTGCACAAACTCTTGATTATATTGAAAAGCAATTTCCAGAAGAAATTATAAAAATATTTGATGCTCCTCCCGGAACTTCTTGCCCGGTGATTGAAGCA
>JAIPBB010000229.1 GCA_021739805.1 Saprospiraceae bacterium
TGTAATATTATTAAAGTCAGAATAATCATACTGATAAAATCCACTCTCCCCAATCACAAATAAAATATTATTAAAGAAAACGGCATCATAAGCAGTAATTCCTGTGATGCTTCCAATTTCAGCAGCTTGATAACTCATCATTTTATTTATATCATAAATCACAACTCCTTGGTTTCCGTGGCACACATAAAGACGATTGCCTTCCATATCCAAACCATAAGGATATTCGGCTGTTGTGTACGACCTAATTAAATTTGGATGGGTAACGGAAGTTATATCAATAACATTAATTTGCTTAACATCCTCAACTCCACGACACACTTCATTATATCGTAATGTTACGAAAGCTAATGAATCATTAGCAATAACCGGATCGCAGGATGTCAAATGCTCAAATTGTGAAAGCTGAGTTGGATTTTCAGGATTGCTTAAACTATAAATAAACATCCCTGTGGTTGAACCTATAAAAAGATAATCCTTAAAAGGATAAATAGTTTCAATTCCAAATCCAACATCAACAGTTCTGATATAATTTGGATTATCTGGAATGCTGATATCAATAACTTTCAACGAATTATTGTCTATTGCATAAATATAATTTCCTTTAACAATAATTCGAGCGGTTGAACCACTTTTACCTTCTGTTTGTGCATTTTTCGGACTTTCCATGCTCACATCTGATTCTTTGCTACATGCAGTAGAAATAAATACTATTAGCAAAATCAGAAATACTTTATTTAAACTTATATTTTTCATTTTATATTTTTTAAAATTATTCTAATTATTTTTTTTCAAACTAAATCTATCCAAGTCTGATTCTCTTAGGTTCACCAATCACCGATTCTTCCCTTTCTCAAGCTCTCAATTGCCTATTGCTTACTGCCTATTTATTCCCTTCTCCTTCTCCTTAGCCTTACCTATAACATTTCGCATTAACTATTTGCGTTTTCTCCCATCTCAAAACATAACCTTTACTTGGGTCAACACATTCAAAATAACCACCAACAGTTTCTGGATAGAATTGGTCTTCGATAGGGTAAATGTCTTTTATTCTTTTCTTTAAAGTGATGTTTGATAGGTCAGAAATGTCAAGAGCTATCAAATCTGTCATATTATCAGCATAGAGAACTCCGTTTTTCACAACCACATCTTTTACTCCTGGGATACTGATAAATTTAACTTTCTTAGGAACTGCCGGATTTGCATTATTAATAATATGTACTCCCAGTCCTTTGTCGGTTATATAAATCTCATTATTATATAAATACATTTTACCCGGACTGATTAAATCTGTAGGCGACTTTGCTTGAATAGTAAAAGCTTCGTCTTTGCTAATATAAACAGGTTTATATCCTTCACCCGTAAAGCCGGAATTTCCATTATTTTTTGTGCATCCAAAAAGCAGCACAGATGCAAAAAATATTATTATTAATTTTTTCATGTTAATTATTTTTCATTTTTCAAAACTACAATTTTTCAATTTTTTTCATTTTTCAAACAATTGGGTGTATTGTTTAAAACTAGAATGCAAAAGTGTGCAAAATGGTTGCGTAAATAAATAAATTTTTCTCAACGCAACCAAATATTTATGTTTTTCATTATAATAAAAAAGCATTGCCTATGAGAATTTCATAATTTTAGAAAAAATTTCTTATTGGATTCGCTGGAAAAGATAATAATTGGGTGTAAAGAAGAACAGCATGAAGCTCAAAAGGCTCTGTTCTTATTGTTTTCTGAGAAAATGCTCGGGCTGTGTTTGTATTACACATCCGACATGCAAGAGGCGGAAGATATTTTACACGATGGTTTTATCAGAATCTTTGAACAAATAGGGAAATATAAAGAAACAGGAAATTTTGAAGCATGGATGAGAAGAGTTTTTATAAACCTTGCTTTAATGCGATTCAGAAAAAAAAGCAAAATTTCTAAAATTGAAGAAACCCCTGAATCCAGCTTTGTAAACAAGGACAATTTTACGACCATCGATGTGAATATTGATGATATGATGAAAATGATTATGAATCTATCACCACAATATCGGATGGTTTTTAATTTATATGCAATTGAAGGATATAAGCATAAGGAAATTTCGAAAATGCTAAACATCAGCATTGGAACTTCAAAATCTAACTTATCAAGAGCAAGAATGATTTTGCAAGAACAACTAAAAGACTTTGAATAAAAATAAATGCAAAAGGACACTAACATAGATAATATTTTCAAACAAAAAGCCATGAACTTTGGTGTGAAAGTTCCTGCTGCTATGTTTGATAATATTGCAGGTGACCTAAAGAAAAGGAAAAAGAAAAAACGATGGTTTCTAATTTTCTTTCTTTCTCTTTTGCCAGTTGCAATTGCTATTATTTTGGCTATTGATTCCTTTTACTCAAATAATGGAATAACAGAAAATACTGACAAATTATCCAAAACTTTTCAGCATAAAGATTTTTCAAAGTATTGTTTTAATGAGAAAAATAAGGAGGAGGCTGAGGCGAAGGCTAAGGCGAAGGCTGAGGATAAGGAGAAGGAAAAGGAAAAAGTAATTGAAGTTGGTGAGAAAATAATTGATGAAGTTAAAAATGATAAAATAACAATTGAAGATAAGGTTGATTTAAAAGAACGAGAAGTTGAGAAAGAAATAATTAAACCAACTAAAACAACTTTAGATTCAGTTTCTGAAATATCAATAATGGATACAATTTTTACAACAACTGAAACTAAAATTGATACATCAATTAATTCTGATGAAGAAGAAAATGTAGCAAAAACAGATTCTATAAGATTTGAACCCGAAAAGCAGGATACAATAACACAAATGCCACCTTCAATTAATGTTTCTAGATTCACAATTGGTTTTTCAATTGGTCCAGGAAGAGCATTCAGGACAAGCAATGTTGGAAATATTAATGAGGATTTTATTGCTCAGAGCTTTGACGATAAAGCTATTTCAAATTTCAATCGTAATTTTTATATCAAATATCAATTAAGCAGAAGGTTTGCTTTTTCAACAGGACTATCATTCTTTAAAATTGGACATACAGCAAAATTTTCCGTTCCTAATGAATACCTTAGGTATATTCATGCCGAGAATTTTGGTCATACTTCAGCAGGATTTTATGATTTAGACATTAAAGAAGTTGAAAGTATTTTAAAATCAAATGATTTCTACACCATTGATTGCATTAGGAAATTTGAAGACATTCAAATGAAAATTAATGTTACTGATATACCATTTTCGCTTTCATATAATTTCCTTTTAAAAAACAGAATAAAGCTTGAATTAATGGGCGGTCTTAATATGGCATTTTTAGGAAAAAGTGAAGTTGAAATCGGTTTAAATAATAATTACTATTCTGTAGGCAACATGAGCAATCTGCAAAAAAGCATTTTCGGATTTTCGACAGGGCTGGGCATTTCCTATGAAATTTATAATGGTTTTAATTTCAGGCTTGACCCGATTTATAGACGCTATTTCAATACTGTAAGCACTTCTGAAAGTTTTAAATATATGCCTTATACTTTTTCGGTTAATGGGGGATTTTCGTTGTCGTTTTAATTTGATTTTCTTAGAAAATCGTAAATCTATTAAAGAATTATGAAATCATATTTAACAATACTTTTTCTTCTTACCTTATCCTTCATCTATGGACAAGAACAAAATAAGGATATTAGAATTTTTACCAATCTTCCACAAAACATTGATTTTTCACATGCTAGAGCTAACATTGGTTTTGAAATGAGCATTAAAAATAATAAAAGTCTTACATTAGGTTTGGGCTATTATCATAGTTTGATGCACTTAGGAAAATCTAAAGGAATAAATTTATCTTTCGAATACAAAAAGTTTAGGAACGAAAATTTCTATTTAGGATTTGGTGTTATGGGTGGAAAATTACAATATGAAGCAAAAAGTCAGTTTTTCACTGGTGATTATTGGTCACTTGACTCGATTTATAGTGAATCTTATACAATTGATAAATTATTAATCGATATGTATTTTAGTTTTGGTGATAGAGTGGATTTGACGGAACATTTTTATTTTGATATCTTTTGCGGAATTGGTTTTAGGTATAAAGAAACCATTCATCTCGATAGGACACGTCTGGAAGACAAAATGTACAAGCACTCAATACGTATAGTTGACATGAGAGATTCTGAAGGAATATATTTTTGGCCAATATTAAAAGTTGGAGTAAAACTAGGATTGAAGATTTAATTATTGACTTTTATAATATTCATTTTATCAGGACTGTTAATGTGGGATTTTCGTTATATTTTCGATTAGTTATTGGCTTTTAGTTCACCAATTTATTGAACAATAATACAATCAATAATAAATTATTCTACCTTTGAAAATCATTAACTGTTTATATATGAAACTAGATTTAGAGTTTGTACGCTCACAATTTCCGGCATTTAAAGAGCCTTCATTGGATGGATGGGCTTTTTTTGAGAATGCCGGAGGATCATATCCTTGTATACAATTTATTAATCGATTGACCGACTTTTATATGAAAAACAAGGTTCAAGTCAACTATCCATATCCTGCATCAACCTTAGCCGGAGAATTGATGGAAGCTTCTTATAAAAGAATAGCTGATTACTTGAATGTTGATGATTCAGAAATTCATTTTGGTCCATCCACTACACAAAATATTTATGTATTGGCAAATGCAATGAGTCCATTATGGAAACAGGGTGACGAAATCATTGTTTCTTGTCAAGATCACGAAGCCAATGCTGGTGCATGGAGAAAATTAGAAAAAAAAGGAATTAAAATAGTAGAGTGGCATGTAAACTCTAAAACAGGATTGTTGAACCTAGATGAATTGGATGTTTTATTTTCCGATCGAACAAAAATGCTTGCTTTTCCTCACTGTTCAAATATAATAGGTCATATTAATCCTGTTAAAGAAATTAGCCAAAGAGCACATAAAAATGGAGCACTAGCAGTTGTAGATGGAGTAGCTATGGCACCGCATGGTTTCCCTGATTTAAAAGATCTTGGTGTAGATATCTATTTTTATTCATTGTACAAAACTTATGGTCCCCATTTGGGATTGATGTTTGTTAAAAAAGACCTGATAGGAAAGCTGGAAAACCAATCTCATTTTTTCAAGGAAGGTATAATTAGAAGTATGTTAACACCCGCAGGACCAGATCATGCACAAATTGCTTCTGCCAGTGGAATAATCGATTATTTTGATGCAGTTTATGAGCATCATTATAATGATGATGCAGAATCTTCTGAAAGAAACAGAGCATTAAACAGATTATTTCAGAAGCATGAAAAAGGACTACTGAAGCCTTTACTTGATTTTTTGAAATCCCGAGATGATATTGAAATAATAGGTCCTGATAGTGCAGAAGGAAGAGCACCAACTGTTTCTATTATTCCAAAAAAGATTAGTATTAAAAAACTTTACGCAAGCTTAACCGAACACAAACTGATGTTAGGTATGGGTCATTTTTATGCTGTCCGACCATTAATGGATATGGATATACCAATACAAACTGGTGTGTTAAGAATATCATTTTTGCATTACACCAGCAAGGAAGAAATTAATCAACTAATAGAAGGCTTGAAGGCAACATTGGATGAAAACACATTATAAGCGAAACATTAATACTTCACCACCTTAAAAAAACGCATAAACTCACCAGAGATAAATTTAATTACATAAATACTATTTGGACTTGGCTTTATGTTAATTAATTAGTAAATTTGTTTGACTAATATTTTATAATATGAAAAAGTTCCTTTTCTTTCTAATAATATCATTCTATTGTTTATCAGGTCAAACTCAGACAAATACGTATCATCCTTTTCCTGATTCTTATTATTGGCGAGTAGATTGGCACTGCCAGCATTATCAATCCAATTGTAACGAACGTTATCATTATAATTACTATTTCGATGGTGATACAATAATAAATGGTAATTCCTATAAGAAGTTAATGCGTGACTCAGTTGTTCTTATTGGAATAGGTGGGCCTCCTTGCACTCTCAACCCTTGGGCAGCAAATAAAGGATATATGGGTGCTTTAAAAGAAGATTCAATATTAAATAAAACTTATTTTCTATGGTCAAATTTATCTTATGATACTCTACTTTATGATTACAACTTGGTTTCAGGTGATACTTTAAAGGGTGGTCTTGTCTGGAATTACTTAATAGTAAGTTCTGTTGACTCAGTATTAATCGGAAATGGATATAGAAAAAGATGGAATTTCAATTCCAGTGAAGGACCGGGATATATTATTCAAGGAATTGGGTCTAATAATGGCTTAATCGAAAGAATTAACAGTACTGGATTTTGTTACTCATCACTAGTTTGTATAAAAGATTTAACAACGACTTTATTTACATCAAATTTTTCTTCATCATACGGATGTCAGCTAATATTACCTGTTAAAGAACAAGTGCATACCCGAAAGACTATTCATATTTTCCCAAATCCAACCTCCGATTACATTATAATCGAAAGCAAAAATCCTTTAAATAAAATAAAAGAAATTAAAATTTATAATTCTCTTGGAATCCTAAATGAAAATCTATTCCCAAATATAAGTGATGTAAAAATAGACATATCACTCTTTCCAAATGGATTATATTTTCTCATTGTTGAAGATATGAATGGAGAGAAATCAGTAAAGAAAATTATTGTTAATAAATGACAACAAATAAAAATGAAAAAACTTTTTACCATAATCATTTGCATAATTGCATTTCAGTCAAATTCATTTTCTCAAACATGGGACACACTTGCCAATCTTCCCGAAGGTCTGACATTTCCAGTGGCAGTTGAATTAAATGGAGAAATTCATGTGATTGGAGGTGGAGGTTCTGCCGGTGCAACTGACCTTCATTTGCGTTATAAACCAAGCACTAATGTTTGGGACACACTTGCTCCTGTTCCATATCTTGCACAGCAACCCGCAGGTGCAGTCCTTAATGGAAAAATTCATTATTTCGGTGGTGGTTATCCAAATTCAGGCACACGACTTTCTTCTCACTATGCATATGACCCTGTTTCCAATACATGGGATTCAGCTGCTTTCCTGCCTATTCCCCGCGTAATAATGAAAGCCGCTTCTATTAACGGCAAAATATATGCAATGAGTGGTCAACCGGATAAAGCAAGAGTTGATGAATACAACCCATCTACCGATAACTGGACTCAAAAAAAAAAATCCATTGCCAGACAATAATTTTTGGTATTCTGCAATAGTGGTGCTTAACAATGAAATTTATCGTTTTGGTGGCGGTGGATATACCGGACCAGTAACTTCTGTGCATAAATACGATTCCATTAATGATTCTTGGACAAGTATAGCGAATTTGCCAAAGGCACTTCACGCACCGGCAGGAGTCGCATTGGGAGGAAAAATTTATATTTCAGGAGGTTATAATGCAGGACCACTTGATGAAGTTTATGTATTTGATCCGGGCACTTCAACTTTTAACACTGTAAATCCATTGCCGGGTGGTCGTTCTTATCACGATATGGTTACAGTTGGTAGCTGTATATATTCAATCGGTGGAAATAATTCTGCTTTTCCTGCTATGAATACTTACCTGATTCGCAATTGCAATCCTTATAATGTTTCAGTAAATGAAATAAATTCCGAAAAATCAATAATGGTCTTTCCAAATCCCACATCTGATTATATTTACTTTGAAACTGATAAGGTTTTAAATGTAGAATTGTTTGATTTAAACGTGGCAAAAAAACTTAGTATTCAGCTAAAAAATGAAACTAAAAAAATTGACATTTCACACTTGCCCGAAGGAATTTATTTCTATCGTGCATACAATAATGATGGGGCTGAGACATTTGTGGGGAAGATAATTGTGGTGAGATAAATTGAGAGAGATGGGGTGAAGGGGTGAATACGAGAGCCTGAGAGTACGAGACTTAGTAGGGAGTATGTTGTAGTAATTTCGTTGCCATGCTTTGATGAAATTTGAATTTAGAGCAAAACTTATGCGTGGTGTATCGAGAAATGACGGAATAACGAGAACATAAAAGAATATTTATTTTGGTTGTATTATTAGTATTTATTAAGTTTGGGGGATTGAAATTTTAAATGGATAAGGTTTCCTAGGATAAAATAATTTATTACATATAGCATCCATATTTGGAGGAAATGTAGACATTTTTTTCTATATATAAAGGAAATATGAGGAATAGTACACTTATATTGGTGAAGGCAATCCGTGAAAACATGCGAATAGCATTACTCTTAACAATATTTTTCACATACTCCTTCACTACTGTTGGTCAAGGTTTCTATGACCATAACAACCTATTGATTAATAGGAAGAGCATAATTAAGTTAAATATTTCTTCAGTTACAGCGACTACTTTTTACCCCGACAGCTGTTTTCACCCTTTAAGTAACTTTGTTTTTGAGTATAAGTTTGATAGAAGCGGAAATATAAATAAACGTAAATATTGGAATACTCAATTAGATGGAAACAATTACTTATATGTCACACTGGTTATTGACACAATTTACTTCATTCCACAATTCCAACGTTTTAATTATTATTGTGTTTCTCAATCTAAAGTTGTCAAATTCAATCAATACAAGGAACGCAAAAGGCTTTATATAAGAAAAGTATTCAATAAACTTGGTTTAATGCAAAGCCAAAACAATAACTGTTGGAGTCGTGGGACAGAAGAAAGTGATTTTTTTGTTGATACTACATTATTGAATAAACGGGTTAACATTCCACGTTGGCTTATCCCAGCTGGTGATTCAATAGCTTTGTTTAAAGACACTTTATTAGTCTTTAACAAAAATGAAGCATCA
>JAIPBB010000006.1 GCA_021739805.1 Saprospiraceae bacterium
GGTAATCGGAAGTGGTTAATAAAAAGAATTACAATTAGTACAAATTTGCAATTGAATTGCAAATTTGTACCAATTCATTTAATCTAAAAAATTTCAGAAAAAATCTGATTTAAATTATTCCAACCTATAAAACTTCCAATAGATGTTGATTTAGTTATAGTTGTTGCATTTATCACAAATGTTTTATCAGAATCGCTTTGTCTGATTTGGTTGAAATATTTTATATTATCAAAAGCACTTAGATGATTTGTTTTAGCTGATTTGATTTCGATTGGTATTAATAAATCTGCTTGCTCAATCAATATATCAATTTCTTTCCCCTTATTATCTTTCCAAAAGTATAAATTAGATTCTTTTGCTCTATTGAATCTATATTTCATCATTTCAGTAATAATATAATTTTCAAATAAACTTCCAATAAGATAATGTGTACCTATTTGCTTAAAGGATTCTATTTTCAAAAGATAGGAAACCAAACCAGTATCAAAAAAATAAAGTTTTGGCATTTTGATTAATCGTTTATTGAAGTTTTTGTGGTGTGGAGGTAAAAGAAATATAATATAGCTATTAACCAACACAGAAATCCATGCTTTCGCCGTATTAACAGAGATACCACAATCGCTAGCGAGAGATGAATAATTTAATGGTTGACCTATTCGCCCGGCACAAAGCTGAATAAAAAGGTGAAATTGTTGAAGATTGCCAATATTTATTAATGTTCTTACATCTCTTTCTATATATGTTTGAATATAATTTGAATAAAAAATATTTGCAGGAATATTATTACTGAAAATTGCAGGATATGCTCCTGCAAATAATGTATTCTCGATACTTGATAATAATTTACCTGCTACTCTTAACTCATCCTGACTTAATGGTAAAAGTTTTAGTACAGCTACTCTACCAGCTAGACTTTGGCTGATTTTTTCCATTAAAAGGAAATTTTGCGAGCCTGATATAACAAACTGCCCAGGGTTACCTGATTCATCAACAATTGTTTGTAAATACGAAAATAAGTCCGGTGCTTGTTGGATTTCATCAAAAATTGCTCCTTGAGAATAATTACTTAAAAATCCTCTTGGGTCTTTTATGGCTAATTCACGTACATCAGGATCTTCCAGTGAAACATATTTCAAGCCTTTAAAAAGGTTTCTAATTAAGGTTGTTTTACCTGATTGACGTGGTCCTGTTATTGACAATATCGGATATAAGTCAAATAATTTTAATGCTATTTCTGAAATATTTCGCTTAATCATGACACAAATATAGTACAAATTTGCAATTCAATTGCAAATTTGTACCAACAATTTTTCTCTTTAATAAATTAATTTAACGAAAAAACATTATGAATCTGCAAGTTGGAAGCTGTATAGCAATAGTCAAACTGAGTGTTCGGCTTGCGTTATAGATTTTATTAGTTGTTTAAAAGTTTATCAAGCCGAATGTATCGAAGTTTGACGGTACATGAAATGCAATTGAAAAAATCTTAATTCCAACATTATTAATTCGAATTAAAAATAAACCCCATGCATCTTCCACTCATTCTTTGAATTGTATTCAAGAGCAGGGAAAGGAAATTTGATAACTCCCACAATATCAAAAACCATATTTAATGCTTTTGATTTTGTTTCTATGCGGGTAAGGTCAAGGTCGAGAGAGAGAAAATATTGACGATTTCGTTTAAAATAAGGTAATGGGTTTCCATCAAGAGTCGTAGGATTAGAGTTTCCACCCAACATACCGTCAGCACTATAACCAAAAGCAACATTCAGCCATTTTGGAAATTTGGAATCATCAGGCAAAAAAGAATGAATATTAGCCGAAAGCCAGTAAGTTTGTCCATTATAGTCTTTAAGCATTCTTTCCTGGAAATTGCTTCCTAAAACATTAGGACGATATTTTGCATATTGGCTTTTATGAAACGACCATTTTAATAAAACCCTTTGCTCGTCCCAGGCAAGCTGTTGTCCTATAAACATCCCTGCACCAAAAGTATTTGCAGCAACATCACCAAGTGAAGCCCCCCACTCTGCCGAAAAACCATCTAGAATTTCAATTGTAGTCATATACGCAAGACCTACTGTGCCACCATACCAAATTGCTTTTTTCTTTTCAACACCCGGCCAGCGTAAAAATTCATAACCGATTTTCCCGACATAATATCCAACAGCAGCATGACCGATTTTATCCATCTGAAGCCATTCTTTGTTGTCGTTAAAAAAATGAAATGAGGATTGCGGATAATCAGAATACCAGAGAACATATAATCCACCCAAAGTTGAAGCAGTTGAAACACTTTCGAAGACTATAACTCCTGTTAAAAGCTTTTTGTTGACTTGATTTGAATCACTTATATTTTGAGAAAAGAGATTTGATGATATAACTATTATCAATAAAAAACTCAGTATGAATTTTAAATGCTTCATATTTTTCTCGTTTCTCGTTGCTCGTTACTCGTTGCTGGTTTCTCGTTGCTGGTTTCTCATAACTCATAACTCATTACTCATTTCTTTTGTTGCTAACCTTTGCCTACTTTTTACTTCCGACTTCGGTCTTCTGACATCCGACTTTCTCCTTTTTACTTTTGCCTTTAAACTTTTGCCATTTGCCTTTATACTTTAGCCTCAGCCTTCTCCTTAGCCTTAGCTTTAGCCTTTCAAATCTTCAAACTCCCCTAAAATCTCCCTAACCTTCCCAAGCTTTTCATCCAGCAATTCATCACTTTTCGCTTCCGCTAAGAAACGCAAATAAGGCTCAGTATTCGATGGCCTGATGTTTAGCCACCAATCTTCGAATTCAATTCTATATCCATCAAAATCAAAAAATGCAGTATGTTTTTCGGATTCCATGAAATGCTTTTTAACTGCATCCATTGCTTGCTGTTTTCTTTCAATTTTAAAATTCAGTTCTCCAGAATTTGAGTAAGAACTAATTTCAGAGATCAATTGAGAAACCGATTTGCCTTTGCTTTTCATTTTCGAAATAATATCAAGAATTATCAAACAAGCCAAAATTCCTGAATCAGAATAATAGAAATCTTTAAAGTAATAATGCCCGGCAAGTTCGCCACCGAAAATCCCGTCAATCTCACGAAGTTTTATTGCAGCAAAAGCTCGTCCCACTTTCCATGTGTGCATTTTTCCACCCATTTTCTCAACATATTCTCCAACTGCTTTCGACGAACGAATATCCTGCAAAACATTTCCTTTCAATCCTTTTTCTTCCAGAAAATAATGAGCTAAAACCGCTATCATCAAATCCGGTGAAATGAATTTTCCATTTTCATCAACAAACATAACCCTGTCGGCATCACCATCGAAAATAACTCCAATATCACATTTTTGCTCAACAACCAATTTTTTTAAATCCGCAACATTTTTTTGGTCAAGCGGGTTTGCTTCGTGGTTTGGAAAAGTTCCGTCCAACTCGTCATAAAGGTAAATTGGCTTTTCTGCAAGAAACTCTTTAATCAGCAAAGTTGCCATTCCGTTTGAGCAATCTATGGCAATTTTTAAATTTGAAACATCCGGAACATATTTGCTTAGAAACTTAATATATTCTTCTTTAACATTGTATTCAATAATTTCACCTTTAGTCTTGGAAACAATTATTTTATCGTTTTCAATCATTCTTTCAAGCTCAGAAAGTCCGGTGTCATATCCAACCGGAAGGGCATTTGTTTTAGAAACTTTAAATCCATTATACTCCTTAGAATTATGCGATGCAGTAATCATTACCGAAGCATAGAATCCATGTTTTGCAGTCAGGTAATAAACCATTGGAGTTGTTGCCAGTCCTAAATTATAAACATCGGCTCCGGCGTCAGTTATTCCTTTTGAAAGATTTTCAAATATTTCAGGAGAAGAAATTCTCACATCCCGTCCAACAAGAATTTTATTTGTTTTAAGAAGTTTGGGTAAGAAATAACCAATTTTATACGCAGTGGTTTTATCAAAATCCTGATTATAAATCCCCCTTATGTCGTACGCATGAAAAGCTCCCATAAAAATCTATATGTTTACAATTTTTAATTTAATGTTTGAGTTCAATCCGAAAAAAGTGTTTTCGTCATTGCGAATGATTGAAGCAATCTATATCTATCATCATACAAGCTAATAGATTACTTCGTTCCTCGTAATGACGTAGTTTTTGACTTTTCGGTTTGACTCATATTCAAATTTCTAATTTCAAATTTCCAACATTAGTCTGCAAAGTTGGTAATATACTCAAAATACTTTGCTTTATCTTTTGCAAAAGTAGTTTTTGCGGTTGCTCCTTTAACAACATAAACAGTGGATGTTGATTTCACGATTTTGCTTAAAGCTTTAATATCTTTTACAGTATAAATCGGATCTTCATCACCAACAATAAATAAATATTTCTTCAATTTTGCATATTTATTTTCAAGTGCATAAAGTGGTTCTAATATATTTTTATCGTATGCCAAAGGAATTTTCACATCTTCGCTTTTAACATCCATATATTTCTTTTGAATTTCAAGCAAAGTGGTATATGGCGAATCGGCAATTACTTTTGCAACTCTTTTATTATCGGCTGCAACTGATAATGACAAACCGGCTCCAATTCCCTGTCCGTAAAGATTAACAGTTGTAATCCCTGAGCGTTTCATCCTAACAAAATCAATTGCTGCCGAAAGGTCTTTTTCAAACTGTGCATAAATGTAAAAGCTAGTATTAATTTCAAAATCATCACTTTGTCCATAACCACGATAATCATAAGTTAAAACATTATAACCTGCTGAAACAAATTGTCCGGCAAGCTCAATAAGGTCAGCCATATTGCCATCACCATCATGACTTAAAATTATTGCTTTGCCCGAAGATTTTGGTGCATTAAAATACCAACCAAAAAGATTTAATCCATCAGAAGTCTCAAAAGTTACTTCCGAATATTTCATTCCATATTCATCAGGTTTAACTGAATATTCTTTAACAGGATTTAAAGCTCCGGCAATACTTACAATTGCCAACATAACAAACAGACTAATAATTTTTTTCATGTGTTTTGATTTTTAAATAATTGTAAAAAGCGAAAATAGTAAAATAAAAATTATCGTTAAACTATTTTTATTTGTGTTTGCTGATTTATTTGGTCAAACAAATTTGTATATACTGTTGCAAATAAAATTCAAAATTTCAAAAAACAAATTTCAAAAGGAAAATTGTTTTGGACATTGAGAATAGAGACATTGAGATTTATTTGAATTTTGTTTTTTGTTTTTTGGTGCTTTAAATATCATTAAAATACAATCTAGATTATATGCCATTATGATTACAGGTTTTTTACCTTACTCTCATCCTGTTCAATGCCCTATGATATTTATTAGCATTATTTTCATGTTGTCCGTTTGTTTTCGCAAATGCATGATATCCCGACAAATCATCTTTTGCACAAAAAAACATATAATTATGTTTTTCGTAATTCAGAACCTTGTCAATTGTTGTAGGATTTGGAACGCAAATAGGTCCCGGAGGCAGACCTGCATGAAGGTAAGTGTTATAGGGTGATTCATAAGTAAGATGACGATTTAAAACTCGTTTAATTGTGAAATCACCATTAGCAAATTTCACTGTAGGGTCGGCTTGCAATGGCCAATTTTTGTTTAAACGGTTAATGTAAACCCCTGCAATCCTGCTCATTTCATCTAATTTGTTTGTTTCTTCCTGAACAATAGAAGCTAAAATTGAAACCTGATAAGGCTTTAATCCGGCATCTTTTGCCTTTTGCTTTCTCTCTTCATTCCAAAATCTTTTATACTCGGTTTGCATTCGCTCAATGAATTTCTCGGCAGTAGTGTTCCACCAAAACTCATAAGTATTTGGAAGGAACATTATCAGAATTTCGTCAGATGTTAGATTGAAATTTGAGATATATTCTTCATTGTTAAGCAAGTTAATAAATGTTGTGGAATCAAACTCCAAATATTGTGAAACTTTACCGGCTAATTTTTCCTTTGTTCTGATGTTATTAAAAGTGACTTTCACCGGAACCTGTGCTCCTGAACGAAGCATATTTACAAGTCGATTATCATTCATTCCATCTTTTAGTTCATATTTTCCGGGCTTTATATTATCTACATATTTTTTCTTTTCGGCTATCCATTCGAATGATGTTTTATCGACTATATAATCATGGGCATAAAGTATTTTTTTAACATCTTCAAAATCTGAACCAGTTGGAATATAAATGAAAGCTGAGTGTTTTCCTTTAAGGTCAACATTTGGGGAGTAGAATTTTTTATAAGCCCAAATCCCAATCGAAACAGTAATAATTAAAGCTATTATAGCAATATAAAAGAAGCTTCTTAAAAATCTTGATTTTTTTATTTTTTTGGGGGGCTTATGGTTTTCCACACTATGTTTCTTACTTTTTGTTTTAATATTTAGTTTTGCTCGTTACTCGTTACTCGTTGCTTGTTTCTCGTTTCTCGTTTCTCGTTGCTCGTCATTTCGGCTCCGCTCAATGACCACACTCATCGAACCCAATGGACACTGAGCGGAGTCGAAGTGCGTTGCTCGTTGCTCGTTTCAGGTTAATGCCTATTGCTTACTGCCTTTTTCGCCTTTTTACTTTTTACTTTTTACTTTTGCCAGTACACAAACTGTTTACTGATTACCGAATACTGATTACCGTTTACCGCCAATTGCCTCCTTCTCCTTCGCCTTAGCCTTTCATCTAACTTTTAACAAGCTGCAACATAAACTCATCCTGCCATTCATCATCATAAAAGACCCAATCTTTTTTTGTCCCGATGATTTTAAAATCACAATTATGAAAAAGCTTTAAACTTGATTTATTATCCACTCCAATATTACAATAAAGTTGATGCAGATTTAGTGTTTCAAAAGCATACGAAATTAAAAGCTCCAAAGCTTCACTAGCATAACCTTTGCAACGGTTTTCTTTTGAAATTAATATCGAAACTCCTGCTCGTTTGTTATGAGGGTCAAAGTCAAACAAGTCAATGCTGCCAATTGTTTTATTGTTTTCTTCAGGCTCTTTTAAATCAATCATTAATCTGAGTTGCTTTGTTGAATATATATCCTGGTCAGCACTCATCACATATTGCTCAAGCAAAAATCTGGAAAATGGAATAACTGTATTGCTCACTTTCCATATTTCCTGATCGTTTTCCCATTTATAAAGCAAATCAATATCAGATGGTTCCAAGGCACGTAATAATATTTTTTTTCCTATCATTTTTAATTTTTTGTCATTAAGTAGTCATTCAGTGATCATTTGCTTCGCTGCCTGCCCGTCCGTAGCTTTAGCGCAGGCGGGTCATTCGGTTGTCATCCATACGGACAAGTTTTGCTTCGCATCATTCAGTTGTCATTAAGTTGTCATTTGCTTCGCGTCATTCAGTTGTCATTAAGTTGCCATTTGCTTCGCTGTCATTCAGTGGTCATTCAGTGGTCATTAAGTGGTCATTAAGTGGTCATTAAGTAGTCATTAGGTTGTCATTAAGTTGTCATTTGCTTCGAGTCATTTCATCATTTCATCATTACATCATTACATCATTATAGCATTATCGCATTACATCATTATCGCATTATCGCATTACCGCATTGCATCATTACATCATTACATCATTACTGCATTTAACAATCCAAATCAATCACCCCTTTAAAAACAAAAGTAGCCGATCCTTTTAACCAAACATTTTCGAATTTATTATCTGATGTGTCAAATTTCACTTCTAAATCTCCACCTTTAGTTTTAATTTTAAATATTTTAATGTTCTCATTTTTTATTGCTGTTGCAATGGCTGATGCTGTTACACCTGTTCCACATGAAAGGGTTTCATCTTCCACTCCACGTTCAAAGGTTCTTACATAAATATAATCTTCGAATTCTTCAACGAAATTAACATTTACTCCACCAATATTTTCATAATCTTCGCTATGTCGGATTTTTTCTCCCTTTTTGAAAACATCATAATTATGAATATCTTTCACAAATTTAATGTGATGCGGCGAACCACTATCAACAAAATAATCCAAAGCTTTTATAGCAAATGAATCAACATCGGTCATTTTTAGATTTACTATTGAAACTTTATCATTCAATATTTCAACTTTGGCCTGATGCATGCCATCGATTGCAATAAAGTTTAAATCCGCCGCAATTCCAATATAATTGGCAAATGCAGAAATACATCTTCCACCATTTCCACACATAGTGCCTGGTTTTCCATCTGAATTAAAGTAAAACATTTCAAAATCAAATTTTTCGTGATTTTGAAGCAACATTAAACCATCCGCACCAATTCCAAATTTTCTATCACAAAGAAAAGCCACATCCAATTCTTTTAATTTAATATCAAGCGAACGATTATCAATTATGACAAAATCGTTACCTGTTCCTTCATATTTGAAAAATTCAATTTGCATTTTAAAAATTTTGAGTTGTAAAAGTAATGATTTTTATTAAAACCTTTTATGTTATTATTTGTCCTTGTTTTGAATTGGCACAAGTGGCTCAAATCCTGGTGCTTCTTTAAGCCTATAGGTTTTATCCCGATAATCAAGAAACAACACTTCATTTTTCCATCGCAGTTTGACATTGTCATATTCGTAAATTCCAAATAAAACAATTTTGTCATTATCCATTTTATAGCCCTTATAATTAATTGGGGATTTCCAAAACTCAACCCGATAGGAAAGGATTTTTTTATTATTTAAATTATTATCAACTAAAAGTGAATCAAGATTTTTGTCATCATCTTTTTGGAGAGATTCACCTAAAGGTTGAATTTTTCGTACAAAAATCATTTCATCCTTCATAACAACGATATCATCGTTACCATATGCTTTTGCATTTATGAGTGGCAATGAATCAGAAATTTCAGTATTTCTATCAATACTATCAAACATTAATGAATCTTCAGTTAATTCTTCTAATAAAGAGTCATTATTTAATTTATCATTCTTTACCTTCTTTGGGATTTTATACTTAGAAGGCTTGTATTTTGCATTTAATTTTGAGTCATTCTTATTGCTATATACATCAATAGTTTCATCCGTTGACATTGCAACTTTGCCATTACTATTATCATTATTATTAATAAATATCCAAAAAATACCAAAGCAGATTATCACACCGGCTAGCAGTCCAATTGAAAATACTATTATTTTATTTTGTTGTTTTAACATTTCAAATACTAATCAATTTTTTTTAATCAAATGATGATCAAGTTGACATAACTGAACAAATCACAAAATTAAAGATATACAAATTTACTAATTTAAAAGCTCGATCGTGATTTTGCATGAATTATTTCTTAACTTTTTTTAACAACGCCATTAAACTATAAAAATAACTAATTCGTTACTTAGAAAATTGAGATTTCAACATAATAACTTATATTTGTAAAAACGGCTCAAATAATTTTTTAAAACAAAAAGAATTGCACAGAAACTTTATAACATATTGTGAATTTTAAGGATGAACTTTGAGCAAATGAGCATTAACCATAAATCAGCAAGTCACGGGGTGACTAATTAAAGATGAAACATTTACATATTTATAAAATTAATGAGTCACCCCGTGACTATCAGTTTGTTTTGTGGCTTTTTGCAGATATTAGCATTAATTAAATTAACATTTTTTATGTATTTGTCCTTTTATTAGGAATAGTTTTTGATGAAATCTAGAATTAATTTTTCACATAAAATAAAACATTAGAAAATGAAAAAAGTATTAATAACATTTTTAGTAGCAATTGCCGGAGGGGCATTTTCTCTTGGACTTTATAAAATATTTGAAAAAGACAATAGAGAAATTGTATATCAAAATGAACAAATCCCTGTTTACGCAACCAATCAAAAAACTGAGAAACAAATTATATCTCCCGATTTTGGTGAGGCAGCCGAACAAACCATCAATGGTGTAGTTCACGTCAAAACCCAATATGAGTACAAGAATAACGTTTATGACCTGTTTTTTGGGTATGGAAATCCTTTTCATAATTCACCTCACAATCAGCAAAACACTCCAATTATGGCTTCCGGCTCAGGAGTAATTATTTCGGAAGATGGGTATATAGCAACAAATAATCATGTTGTTCAAGGTGCAAGCTATATTGAAGTTACATTAAATGATAAAAGAACTTTTGAAGCCACAGTTGTTGGAACTGACCCATCATCTGACCTTGCACTTCTAAAAATCAATGAGAAGAACCTTCCTTTAATTAGATTTGGCAATTCTGATGATATAAAAATTGGAGAATGGGTATTAGCTGTTGGAAATCCGTTTAACCTAACTTCAACGGTTACTGCCGGAATTGTTAGTGCAAAAGCAAGAAATATTAATATTCTAGGTTCATCATCCGCAGTTGAATCATTTATTCAAACTGACGCTGCAGTAAACCGTGGCAACAGTGGTGGTGCACTTGTTAACACATTGGGTGAATTAATTGGAATTAATGCTGCTATAGCTTCAAACACAGGAACTTACACCGGCTATTCATTCGCTATCCCTTCAAATCTCGTAAAAAAAGTAATGAATGATTTACTTGAATTTGGAGAAGTTAAAAGAGCTTATATTGGTGTTCAAATTGCTGATTTAGACAGCAAACTCGCCGAAGAAAAAGGTCTAAAAGAAATCAAAGGTGTTTATGTTGCAGGACTGACAGAAAACGGTGCAGCAATTGACGCAGGAATTAAAAAAGGAGATGTAATAACAAAAATTAATGACATTGAAGTCAACAGCCGTTCTGAATTAATAGAACATATCGCAACTCACCGACCCGGTGACAAAGTGTCAGTAACTGTTAATAGAAATAATAATTTAAAATCTTTTAATGTTACACTTAGAAATGAAGAAGGAAATACATCAATAAGTAAAACTAAAGAAAGAAACATCGAAACTATTTTAGGTGCTGATTTTGATGAAATCACTTCTGAAGAAAAAAGAACACTTAATATTGAAAATGGCATTAAAATCACAAAGCTTGAGACCGGAAAACTCAAAATTGCAGGAATAAAAGAAGGATTTATAATAACTAAAATCGACAAAAAACCAATCACAACAATTTCTGAACTTAAGAAAATTCTTGACAATAAAAAAGGTGGTATTTTGCTAGAAGGAGTTTATCCGAACGGTACAAGAGCTTATTATGGTTTTGGACTTTAATAACTAATATAAACAAGTATAATTCAACAAATTTGGCTGTGAATAAAATCATTTGAATAAGTAATTTATTTCACCTACATTTGCATTAATATTAACACACGAAAAAAAACCTGATTGTCATAACGGGTAGATATTAAGAAGGGTAATTTTATGAGGCAATTAAAAATTAGTAAATCAATAACCAACAGGTCTGTTGCTTCTCTTGATAAATATTTGCAGGATATTAGCAGAGAAGAGCTTATTACTGCAGACGAAGAAGTTATTTTGGCTCAAAAAATAAGAGCTGGTGACCAATCTGCTCTTGAGAAGTTGACAAAAGCAAATTTACGATTTGTGGTTTCAGTGGCAAAACAATATCAAAACCAGGGTTTATCACTTCCCGACCTTATAAATGAAGGTAATTTAGGTCTTATCAAAGCAGCTCAAAGATTCGATGAAACTCGCGGATTCAAATTTATTTCTTATGCAGTTTGGTGGATTCGTCAATCAATATTACAAGCTCTGGCTGAACAATCCCGAATTGTAAGGCTTCCTCTAAATCAGGTCGGTTCAATTAACAAAATTTCCAAGATGTCATCTCGGCTTGAACAAAAATTCGAGAGACTACCTTCAGCAGACGAAATTGCTGAATCCCTTGAACTTCCTGAATACAAAGTAAATGCAGCCATGAGAATATCATCACGTCATGTTTCGATGGATGCACCTTTAGTTACCGGAGAAGAAACAAGCATGCTCGATGTTTATGTTAGCAAGGACGATTTAAAAACAGATTCATTTTTGATGCATGAATCATTATCACAAGAAATTGAAAGGTCTTTAAAAACATTATCAGAAAAGGAAAGAGAAGTTGTAAGATTGTTTTATGGGCTCGGAATGTCCCATGGTTGGACACTTGAAGAAATTGCACTTCAATTCGACCTTACAAGAGAAAGAGTTCGACAAATTAAAGAAAAAGCTCTTAGAAGGCTAAAACATAACTCCCGCAGCAAATTGCTAAAATCATATTTGGGACAGTAGATTCAGGTTTCAGGTTTCAGGTTTCAGGTTTCAGGTTTAAGGTTTAAGGTTTAAGGTTTCAGATAGCTAGAGATGGGAAACTAGCAATCCAGATTGACAAAGGAAGCTTCGCTAGAAATAACAGAGAAAAAAATCATAAAAAATCAGCGTAAATCAGCGTCAAAGAAAAAAACTCGTAACCTAAAACGAGAAACTAGCAACGCACTTCTACTCCGCTCAGTGTTCATTAGAGTTCGATGAGTGTGGTCATTGAGCGGAGTCGAAATGACAAGAAACGAGAAAAGAGAAACGAGCTACACATTAAACCTAATATGCAAAATATCCCCATCTTCCACAATATACTTTTTCCCTTCAACATGGAACTTTCCGGCATCCTTTACTTTTTGTTCTGAACCATAATGTATAAAATCGTTATATTTCATTACTTCTGCTCTGATAAAACCACGTTCAAGGTCGCTATGAATTACTCCGGCTGCTTCAGGAGCAGTCATTCCTTTTTTAATTGTCCAGGCTCTGATTTCTTTTGGTCCAACTGTGAAAAATGTATCAAGATTTAATATTGTATATGCCGAACGAATAAGTTTATTTACTCCCGGCTCACTTAGGCCTGCATCAGCTAGAAACTCGATTTTATCTTCATCTGTTTCAAGTTCTGCAATATCTGACTCAAGACCTGCGGCAATTACTAAAACTTCAGAATCATCTCCGCCCACAGCTTTTTTAACTGCATCAACATATTTATTACCATTTACAGCTGAGCCTTCATCAACATTGCACACATATAAAACCGGTTTTGCTGTAAGCAAAGCAATATCTTGAATATGCACTTTGTCGCTTTCAGAAACATTTGCAGTTCTCACATTTTGCATATTTTCTAAATGCTCCTTATATATAATGAGTACCTCTAAAATATGCTTTGCTTCTTTATCGCCTGTTTTTGATAATTTTTCATATTTCAGAATTATTCTTTTGACAGATTCAAGGTCTTTAACCTGAAGCTCAAAGTCTATTAGCTCCATGTCACGAACAGGGTCAACAGAACCTTCAACATGAATTAAATTCTCGTCATCGAAACAACGCAAAACATGAATTATTGCATCAGTATTTCTAATGTCTGCAAGAAATTTATTTCCTATCCCTTCACCCGTACTAGCACCTTTGGCTAATCCGGGAATATCAACTATTTCAACAGTTGTGGGAATTATTTTCTCAGTAGCTTGAAATTTTTCAAGTTGCTTCAGCCTTGCATCAGGAACAAGAATTTGACCTATATTCGACTTCGTTGCACTGAATGCAAAACTACTGCTCTCTGCTCTGGTATTTGAAATGCAATTAAAAAGTGTTGTTTTACCAACATTTGTTAAACCAACTATCCCACACTGTAACGGCATAATATCATGTTTTAAATTAGGGCTGCAAAGATAGAAAAATTGTCAGATGTTTGGTGTTAAAATGAAAAAGGAGAAGGCGAAGTTGAAGGTTGTAGTAAAAAGTCAAAAGGTATTAGGAAGCAATCCACAAATTCAAAGCGTCATTGCAAGGGAGGAACGACTGAAGCAATCCCTTGAATGAAGTGTAGAAAGCATGAAAACAGATTGCTTCGCTTTACTTCGACGCTCAGTACAGGCTGCTCGCAATGACCTTAGCTTCGAGAAAACAGAAACCCGAAACCCTTGCACTGAGAGTCGAAGTGTGAAACCTGAATATCATAAAAAATCTGTATAAATCAGCGTCAAGAAACCCGAAACTTGAAACCCAAAGTCCGTAACCATCACTTGAATTAATCGTAATACAAATTTCTTATTCTAAATTCCTAATAAATCCTTCCTAATTTCTGAATCCAATATTCTTTTATCGAGAAAACCAAGTCCTTTAACAATTTTTTTTCACTTTTTTAAAATTATTTTCCAACTTATCTATCTATCTGTTTTTCTGTTATTTTACAGATAAAAAAGCTTCACTTATTAACTTTTTTGGAAATATTTTTTTTATTTTTTTTTGTTTTTATAAATTTTTATTCATAAACTTGTTCTGATTTTCCAAGATCGGTGTATTAACAAAATTTTTTAGCCTATGACTCAAATATTACTCCAAATTTCCCAATACATTCTAAACGTACAATTTACCTTTCTTATAAGGTAAATATACAGTACTCAGTATTTTCTTTTAAGGGACAGCAATATTGTTGAGCCCAAAATAGATTATAAATAAATTAATATTTTAAAATTTAAACCATATATATAATCCAAAAAATAAAAAATATTATTAACAAAAAATAAAAAAACCATTATGAAAGCAAATTCAAAAAATTTCAAAAAATTTATTTTAAGCTCATTATTTATAATAATTAGCTTTGCAGTTTCTTCACAATGTAATTACACAATTGAACTATCTGATGATTATGGAGATGGTTGGAATGGTGGAACTGTAACTGTTTCGGTTAACGGAGTAGCTGTACCAGCTTTAACCAATATAACACTTGCATCAGGGGCTGGACCACTATCTTTTAACATCCCGGTAACAACAGGGCAAACAATTACAACTAGTTATACTGCTTCAGGCTGGCCATACGAAAATTCTTATGTAATTAAAAACGATATCGGAACTACTGTCGCTTCTGATGGTTTAGGTGGTGTTAATCCCACAGGTATTGGCACTCCCGGTATTGCTGTTGTATGTCAAGCTGCACTAACACCCCTTTCTGGTGTTAAAACCATTGGCCCTTCAGGCGATTACGCCAGTTTTTCTGCTGCAGTAGCTGCTCTAAATGCTGCTGGTGTTAGTGGAGCCGTTGTGTTTAATGTTGCATCGGGTACCTATAACGAAAAAATCAGCATTTCTGAAATAACTGGTGCTTCTCCAACTAACACCATTACTTTTCAATCGGCAAGTGGTGATAGTACTGATGTTACACTGCAAGGTGCTGCCACAAGTTCTGCTGATGGGACTGTAGTTCTAGAAGGTGCTGATTATATTAAGTTTAAGAAAATGACAATTAAAACTACACAAACAAGTGGCTCCTACAGAACAGTCTTCAATCTCCGCTCAACTGCAAATTATAATGAAATTTCGAATTGTGTCATTCAAGGTTCGTATTATGGCAGTTCTTATGCAAGTGCAATTTATTCCTATTTATTTGTTAACGAATTCAATGTTATCGATAACAATGTAATTATGGATTGTTATGCGGCTTTTTATTGGAGGGGTACTAGCTCAGCTGCATCTGGACTTTGTGAACACAATGTTATTTCAAATAACCAAATATCAAACTATTATACTAGTTACGGAATGTATCTGTACTATCATGATGGAATACAGGTTATAGGTAATACTCTTAATGGTGCTGCTACATATGCAATCTATGGATACTATCTTGATAATGATTGTAAATTTTCGAAGAACATCATTAATAACACAGGTTCTTATGGCATACGTTTTTATTATTGCGATGGAACAGCAGCTAATAGATTTGAAGTTTCCAATAACTTTATAAGCGGTGCAACTAGTTATGGTATTTATGATCAATATCCTAAATACCGTGATTATTACTATAATTCCATTAATGTTAACAATGGTAGTTATGGATTTTATCTTTATAACAGTTCATCAACATATGGTTATCACAATATAAAAAACAATAACTTTGTAAATACCGGTAGTGGCTATGCAGCTTACATTAATAATAATTCTTATTTAACATCTGCTGATTATAATAACTATTATTCACCAACCGGAAGTTTTGTTTATTGGCAAGGAGCAAAGGCTGATTTATCTGCACTAAAAGCAGCTTATTCAACAACGAATCAAAATTCTGTTTCAGTTGACCCTGTTTATACTTCCTCTACCGACCTACACACAGGTTCATTAGATCTTGATAGTGCAGGTACTCCGGTTGCATTAGTTACCGATGATATAGATGGAGAAGCTCGTGATGCTACAACTCCTGATATTGGTGCTGATGAATACCTTCTTGTGGCAAATGATGCAGGTGTTACAGCAATGGCACCTGCTGCACCCTGCGCAGGAAGCAATGTTATTAGTGCAACTATTAAGAATTATGGAATTGCAGTATTAAATAATGTTGTGGTAAACTGGTCAGTTAATGGAGTTACTCAAACACCTTTTTCATATACAACACCTATTGCTATTGGTGCTGAAGTATCTGTTCCAATTGGCTCATACACTTTTGCAGCAGGAGTTAGCTATAATCTTATTTTCTGGACAACATTGCCTAATGGTGTTGCTGACCTACAAACTTCAAATGATTCATATACACAATCCGGTATGACGACAGCAATGTCCGGCACATATACTATTGGAGGAACTAGCCCCGATTATGCCACTTTTGCTGCAGCCCTTAGTGATTTAACAGCTAAAGGTGTATGCGGAGCTGTTACTTTTAATATTGCAAACGGAACATACTCCGAACAAATATCTCTTGGTTCTATAAACGGTAGTTCAGCAGCAAACACAGTTACATTCAAATCTGCTTCAGGTGATAGCTCAGCAGTTGTAATTACAGGTTCAGGTGCAACAATAATAGAACTTAATGGTACGGGTTATGTAACTTTCAAGCAAATGACTTTACAAACAACCGCAACCTCAACATCAAAAGTTGTTAATATTCTTGGGGGTGCAAACAACAATACAATAACCAACTGTAGAATAAATATGCCACAAACATCTGGTTCTGTTTATGGTGTCTATAGTAATTCAGGTCTTGATGATTTTAACACTTATTCATATAATAATATATACGGTGGCTATTATGCTATGTATTTATATGGTTCTGGAACCACTTCATGGGAAAAAGGAACTGTTATTCATGGAAATAATATTTCAGGTTATTATTATTATGGTATTTTATCATATTATCAGGATTCCATTATAATTACTAATAATTATATTCACGACCCCACTTATGGTTATGCAGGAATTTACGCATATTACAACTTCAATGGATTTAATATTTCAGCTAATAGAATCCTGATGAACGGCACATATACAAGTCCTTATGCTATAAGAGTTTATTCTTGCAATTATTATTCTTATGCAGGTTCATCTGCCCCGGGCTTAGTTTCTAATAACTTCATCACCATACAAAGTACAAGTGGAGGTTATGGATTTTATGCTTACTACTCAAATGCTGTTAATTATTTTTACAATTCAGTTAATGTCAGTACAGGTTCATCAGCCTACGCATTATATCAGGGTAATACCACTTCAAACACAACAGGTCAGACATTTAAAAATAACATTTTTGCTAATAATGCCGGTAATTATGCTGCATATTTTGGCACGACATCTACTGTTGCAGCTTCGGATTACAATGATTTTTATACAACAGGAGCAAGTCTTGCTTATTGGGGAGGTGCAAGGGCTGATTTATCTGCATTACAAACTGCCAGCAGTATGGATGCAAATTCTGTTTCAATGGATCCTGATTTTTTATCTCCTACAAACCTTCATACAAAATCCTTTGCTTTAAATGACCTTGGAACTCCTTTAACTGCAGTTACAACAGACATTGACGGCGAAGTAAGAAGTGTTACTGCACCTGATATTGGAGCAGATGAATACACACCTCCTGCACGCGATATTTCTGTTACTTCAATTTCTCCTTTTAACTTAATATCAGGAAACCAAAATATAATTATTGATTTCTCATCTTATGGTTATGATACAGTAGCAACTGTTCAATTTAACTATTCTGTTAACGGAAGTCCGGGAACTACACCTTTCACATGGTCAGGAAGTTTAACATCAGGTCAATCAGCCATGGGTGTTAACATAGGTCTCTTCAACTTCCAAGCCGGGCAAAATACTGTTAAAGCATGGCCTGTTAGTATAAATGGTAGTTCAGATCAGGATAATTCAAATGATACTGCTACTTATATGTTTAACATTGTACTTGATGCAGGTATAATCGCAATGGACGAAGCCAGTATTCAATATGGCTCATCACCTGTTAATGCATTTATTGCCAATTATGGAACAGATAATTTATTAACTTCAACAGTTGGTTGGTCAGTTAATGGAGTTGTTCAAACTCCTGGAAGCTGGTCAGGAATGCTTACAAATGGAAATGCTGATGGACCTGTATCTTTAGGTAATTATAACTTTGGTGCAGGAACTTATATTGTAAAAATATGGACTCAGTCTCCAAATGGAATTACTCCTCCTGATGCTGATAACACAAATGACACATTAATCAAAACATTTACATTCCAGGTTGATGCAGGTATTTCACAAATTGACCCACCGGGACTACCCGGAACTCAAAATGTTGTAGTTCATATAAAGAATTTTGGAACTATTCCATTGACTTCAGCTACAGTTTATTACCAGGTTAACAATGGAACTCCTGCAACTTACAATTGGTCAGGAAATATTGCAGCGGGAGCTGTTCAAGGACCTATAACAGTTGGAACGGGAACTTTTAATTATGGTGCAGACACAATCAAAGCATGGACTGATGCTCCAAATGGAATTACGGTAGCAGATGCTCTTGCAACTAACGATACATCATTGATTATTTTCAATATCACTGCTGATATAGGAATAGTTGATGGAATTATTAAACCACAGAACAATTGTGGAAGAGGTAATGATACCATTAGTCTTGAAGTTAAAAACTTTGGAACAGGACCAGTCTCAGGACCATTTACAATTTCATATAAAGAAGGAACTTCTACTGCAGTAACAGAAACTGTTCCTGCCTCAGTTACAATTCAAGCAGGTGCTACCTATTGGCATACTTTTGCAACTTTAATAAATCTTGCAGTTTCTGGAATTGATTCTACTTTTAACCTTGAAGCATGGACAAGCTTAGCAACTGATGCAAACAGTAGCAACGATACTGTTACTGCTACAGTTGACTCATGGTACACACCTGTTGCACCAACAACAACTGGAGCTACAGTAAGCTATGGCACATCAGCACAACTAATAGCAGCCTTAACTAATGGTGATGCTATGAATTGGTATGATGCACAAATGGGTGGAAATCTGGTTTTTGTTGGTGATACTTTTAATACTCCATTATTATTTGATACAACAACTTATTGGGTACAGGCAATAACTCAAGTTGGAACTGGTGGCAATATTGCCCCACAGGCAGTTGCATCTGCCAGTACATGTAATACTGGAGCTTGCTCTACTCTGAATGATTTAAACCTTGGTAGTTGCGGAAGCCAACAAATGTGGATATCTTCCAGTGCAACAAATCCCGGTTCTGCTGTATATATTCAGTTTGTATGGCCTGTAGATAAGACCATTAATAAAATGACTATTCATGTGGGTGAATCTACTACTCGTTTTCTAACAGGTGGTACTATCCAGGTTTGGAATGGCTCTGCCTGGATTTTTCATCATAGCTTTACACAAGCTATAGGAGTTTGTAATTATGATATAAATTTCCCAAATGTAACAACAAGCCAAATAAGAATTATTGACATAACTGTTGGTGGTTCTCAACCCGGAAATGTAAATTTCAGAGAAATTGAGATTTTCGAAGTACCTGTTGGTTGCGAAAGTAATCTTGTGCCAGTAACAGCAATTGTAACAAATATTCCAAGTGATGCTGGTATTTCAGCTATTGATCCGGTAACTTCAACAGGAACACAAAATGTGAATGTAACTTTGAAAAACTTCACATCTGTTATTCTTAATACTGCTAGTATAGATTATATGGTAAACGGTACACCCGGAACTACATATTACTGGTCTGGTAGTTTAGGCAATAATGGCACTGCTAATTTAAATATAGGAAGCGGAACATTTACATATGGTGCTAACACTATTAAAGCATGGTCAAGTCTTCCAAATGGTTCAAGCGACCCAAATCCAAATAATGATACAACAATTATTACATTTAATATTTTTGTCGATATTGGAGTTGTTGCTGTTCATGAACCAACAGCTGGTTGCGGACTTGGAAACGAAGCAGTGATTGTTGACATTGTAAACTTTGGTACTGAAACTGTTAATAGCTATGCTGCAAACTTTAGTGTCAGTGGAGGAACAGCTGTTACTGAAAGTATTACTATACCATTGCCTCCGGGCGACACTAATACCTACACATTTACAGCAACTGCAAATCTTGCAATTACTGCTGACAGCACATTCAGTATTAAAGCGTTTACAACTCTGGCAAACGACAATGATGCTAATAACGACACAACTATTGTTAGTGTATTATCATCAGCATCTCCTCCAGCTCCGGTTGGAATGAACGATACAATAAATTATGGAACTTCTGCAACATTAACTGCAACATCGTCATTTATGATGTATTGGTTTGATGCAGCAATGGGAGGAACTGAAGTTGCTCAAGGAGATACATTCTGGACACCACCACTATTTGATACTACAACATATTATGTTGAAGCAAGAAGTGGACAAGCAGATGTTAAAATTACTGAAATTGTTCAATATGAAACAGGAAGTGGTTATACTAACCCTTATCCTACATGGATTACAGGAATTGCTACTCAAGATTTTGATGGTATGGAATTAACCAACTTAGGTACATCACCTGCTGATATTTCTGGATATACTATATACGTTGAAGGAGGTGCTACAGGAAACTGGACATTCCCTGCAGGTTCTACATTACCCTCAGGCGAAGTTCTTGTGATTGATTATAAATCACCAACATCTGCATCAGACCCATCACATAATTATTATTGTATAAGTACAGCTTGGAACAATTCATCAAGCACAGCAATGGGATATTACCTTAAAGATGCCCAGGGCAATATTATCGATGCTGTTGCTACTAATGGCTATTCATTTAGTGCGGGTTCAGGAGTAACATCATCTGACTGGTCAGGAAATATTTCAAGTTCTAGTGGAAGAGTTGGAGTCAGCAGATTAGTATCTGATAATAATACAGCAGCTGATTGGGGAATAGCGGGAACAAATCCTGTAATGCAAAGTTTTGGCACAATGAATCCGGGCTTCACCGTTCAGGGTGCGACATGTATTGGACCAAGAACAGCAGTTACTGCTATCGTTCAAAACTTCCCTGCATTGGATGTTGGAGTTCTTAAAGTAAACGGACCTGCAAGTGGTACTGGTTTAACTAATGCTGAAACTCTTAACATAACTGTTAAAAACTTTGGAACAGTTGCAGTTGACACTATTCCTGTTGCTTATGTTTTAGATGCTGCATCACCGGTAATTGATACAGTATTTGCAACCCTTAACCCGGGTGATACTGCAAACTTCTCATTTGCAACATCTATGGATCTTGCAGCATTTGCAACCTATAATATTAACACATACACTGCACTAAATGGTGATGTAGTTACAAGCAATGATGCAGCAAATGCTCAAATTATTCATTCTGATTATTGTATTTCAAGTGCTACCAGTAATGCTGATGATGATATTGGAAATATTACAATAAAACATCCTGTTACCAATGCTGATTTATTAAATAAGGGTGTTGCCAGTCCATTACTAAACAATCCTATTGCAAATAAATTATATTCAAATTTCAGCGGAAATACACCTACAATACTTGAAAAGGGACAGGTTTATCCTTTCTCAATGACTCAGATTGAAAGTGGAGCAAACTTCTATACATGTAGTCTTAAAGTCTATATTGACTTTAACCAGGATGGTATTTTGGATCCGGTTACTGAAATGGTTTACCAGGGACAAACTGGACCAACAGCAAGTGGTCACACATTGATGGGTAATATAACAATACCTGTCGGTGCTGCTTTAGGAAATACCAGGATGAGATTTGTACTTGACGAATCAGGAACAGCCCCTCCTTGCGGTACTTACACATGGGGTGAAACAGAAGATTATACTGTAAATATAGTACCTCAGGTTTGGGCAGAAGCCGGACCTAATGATACTGTATGTCCCGGTTACCCTACAACCTTAACAGGTTCAGGAACAGGTCCAACTTATGCATGGAGTTCAATGGATAACTCAGCTTCAACAACTGTTAGTCCTATGATGACTACTATGTATTATTTATCTGTTACTGATACTTATGGATTTACTGCTGTTGATTCAACTGAAGTTTATGCTCGAAGTTTACCAATTCTAACATTCCCTGCTCTTTCTGATATATGTGTTGATGCCTCAGCACTAACATTAAACACAGCAACACCGGCAGGAGGAACATATTCCGGCTTAGGAGTTTCGGCTGGCACATTTAACCCCGCTATAGCTGGTGTAGGCACTCACTCTATCACCTATGCTTATGCTGATGTTCACGGCTGTATTGACTCAACAACTCAAACAATAACAGTTAATCCATTACCTGTATTAACACTTGGAACTTTATCAGACGTTTGTTATGATGCTCCATTATTTGCATTAACTTTTGCTACTTCACCAACTGGTGGAAATTATTTTGGACCAGGAGTTGACGCATCAGCTAACTTCACTGCTGCAACAGCAGGTGCAGGAACGCATTATATTAAATATGAATATACTGATGCAAATGGATGTTATAATATTGACTCCACAACTCAGAAAGTAAATGCATTACCTGTACCAACAGCAACTGCAACACCTGATACTGTTTATTGGGGTACTCCAACAACATTAAGCGTAGCGGTTTCAGGTGGTACTTCATTTAATTATTCATGGACTCCGGTTGATTCTTTATCAGCAGCAGGTCAAGCTAGTTTACAATCGCCAACTTCTAAGAACCTCTTCGGACCAACAACCTTTACTGTTGTTGTTACTGATAATTCAACAAGTTGTGTAAATAGTACTCAGATTAATGTTCCTATAAAAGGTGGTCCATTATCAACTTTGCCTATTGCTGCACCTGATACAGTTTGTGCAGGATCATTAGTTCAATTAAATGCTCAGGCAAGTGGTGGAAGTGAATCTTATACTTATGCATGGACTTCTAATCCTGTTGGATTCACAAGCTCTATTGCTATGCCAACTGTTAATCCAACTGTTACAACAATGTATTACGTAGCAATTAATGACGGTTTCAATTCGAGAAGTGATTCAGTTGAAGTTTATGTTTATGCTTTACCAACTGCATTAACTGCTATTACAGCTGACTCAATTTGTTTTGGTGATAGCGTAAATCTAAGTGTTGCATTAACAGGTATGTCACCATGGATACTTTATATCAGAGAAGGTTCAAATTCAACTACAGTTCCTGGTGTAACAACTTCTCCATGGACAACATGGGTTAATCCTGGCATGAATGAATCTTACTATGTTGATTCATTGATTGATGGAAACGGATGTTTCAATACAAGTTCAGCTTATACTGATGTAGTGGTTCATTCATTACCAACTCTAGCTGCTTCAGGTTCTGACACTATGTGTTACGGAGATAGCATACAGTTTACAGTTACTTTCACAGGTCAAACACCATGGGAAATGGATGTATATCATGTAAATACAACTCAAACCAATATGTCCACAGAAAGCGGATTAACAAGTCCATTTACAGTTTGGGCAGATGATATGGAATCTACAGTTCATAGCATAACTCGTCTGAAAGACGCAAATGGTTGTCAGATTACAGGAAGTCCTATTGATAGTGTTTACTCTTATGTTAGAACTCTTCCTACTGTTGCAATAACTGAAGATTCTGTGTTCCATTGTTATGGAGATAGCAGTATGGTAACATTTAATTTGACAGGAGCCGGACCATGGGATATAACAATTTCTGATGGTACAAATTCTGATGTTGAAACTGTTACTTCATCACCTTGGACTCCATATGCTGATGATATGACATCTATGTGGTATTATATAACATCTATCACTAATGCAAACGGATGTACAACATCCGGAATGCTGGATAGTATTTACATCAATGTTTATCCATTGCCTACTCCTACGTTCACAGGATTAGCAGCTGCATATTGTATAGATGCACCATATGATTCCTTAATAGGAACACCATTTGGAGGAACATTTTCCGGATTAGGAATTACTGGATTTAATTTCATCCCGTCAAATGCAGGAACTGGAACAAAAATGATAACTTATACTTATACTGATGCAAATATGTGTACAAATTCTACTGCGACATCAACAATTGTAAATGCACTTCCAACAATTACATTAGCTTCTTTTGCAGATGTATGTGTTGATGCAGCATCAATTACACTTACTGGCGGTTCACCAATCGGTGGAACTTATAGCACAGGAGTACCTCCGGTTATAGCAGAAATAGGTATAGGTACAACTACTCAGGGGTATCCATTCTATAGTTATTATATGGACTCAAGAACTCAAATGTTATACACAGCCACCGAACTAAATGCAGCAGGTGTAACATCGGGTGGAAATATTAACAGTATTGCATTTAATGTTTCAAGTGCATCTTCACAAGTTTTGAATAGTTTTACAATAAGTATGAAGAATTCAACTGCCACATCAATTGCGGCTTGGGATGAAATTGGACTTACAACTGTTTTTCAGGCTAATTACACAGTTGCCGGTACTGGTTGGCAAACTATTAATCTTACAACTCCATTTTTATGGGATGGAACATCAAATATTCTTGTAAACATCTGTTTTGACAATAGTAGTTACACATCTAATTCCTATGTTTATTCAACTTCTGCTCCCGGCTTAAATTATCATGCCCATTTTGATGGAAGTTCAACTTCAGGTTGCACAACTACAAATTCAGGTTCTTCTTATAGTACCTACAGACCCAATATCAGGTTCACTATTGAACCACTTTCACCAATTAGTGCGGGAATTTTCAACCCTGCTATTGCAAACATAGGTGCTAATACTGTTATCTATACTTATACTGATGGAAACTCTTGCACCAACAGCGACACTTCATCAATAACAGTTCATGCACTTCCAACTCCAACATTCACTGGTTTGGCTGCTGCATACTGCATTGATGCTATTGCTGCTCCATTAACCGGAGTTCCTGCAGGTGGAATATTCTCAGGAACTGGAATTATCGGTAATTCATTTGACCCTGCTACAGCAGGTGTTGGTACACATCAAATTGTTTACACTTATACTGATGCTAACTTATGCATTGGTTACGACACTCAATCAGTTGTTGTTAATGCTTTACCAATTGTAAGTTTCACAGGATTCACTTCTCCACAATGTATTGATGCAGGAACAACTACTCTAGTTCCTTCACCTACAGGTGGTTCATTTATTGGAATGGGTATTAGTGGAAACACATTTGACCCAGTGATTGCAGGCGTTGGCTCACATACTATCACTTATATGTACAGCGATGCAAATGGTTGTTTAAATACTTCTTCTAATGTAATTGTTGTTAATGCTGTTCCTGTTGTAAGTTTCACAGGATTAAATGCATCATACTGTAGTAATGAAGCTGCTTCTGTTTTAACAGGAACTCCTGTTGGCGGAACATTCTCTGGAACAGGAATCACTGCCGGAACATTCGACCCTGCTGTTGCCGGTGCCGGAACTTATAATATTGTTTATTCTTATACTGATATGAATAGTTGCCTTGGTTCCGATACACAATCAGTAACTGTTTATGCTGCTCCTATTGTAAGCTTTACAGGGCTTCAAACAGTATATTGTTCAAATGATGTTCCTGATACACTGGTAGGTATTCCTGCCGGTGGAATATTCACAGGAGCTGGTATTAGCGGAAATATTTATGACCCATCTATGGTCATGGGAGCTGATACTGTAATATACACTTATACAGATGCAAACATGTGTATGGATTATAACACTCAATATGTAATGGTTAATACTGCTCCGGTAGTTAGTTTCAGCGGATTGTCATCAATCTATTGTACAAACGTAGCTGCAGACACTCTTATTGGAGTTCCTATGGGTGGAACGTTCACAGGAAGTGGAATAAACGGAAATATATTTGACCCAACTCTTGCTATTCCTGATTCGTTATTAACAATTACCTATACGTTTACTGATGCTAACGGATGTACAGATTTTGAAGATCAATATACAAGCGTATCAGTAACACCATTACCAGTTGCTGGTGTTGATACATCAATCGCATGTGGTGACACTGTCGTTCTTGGAGACACAGCTCTTATTCCTGGAGTAGTTTATTCATGGACTCCTGCTATTGGCTTAAGTAATCCATCAGTATTTAATCCTTCAGCTTATCCAATAGTAACAACGCTATACACTCTAACTGTTACAGATACAGTAACGAATTGTTCAGCGACTGCTAGTGTTCTCATTACAGTAACAGCCGGTCCTTCAATTGATGCAGGTGCTGATGTTACGATTTGCGAAGGTGACACAGCTATGCTTACTGTAACTGGAGGTGTAACTTATAACTGGAGCAATGGTGACACAACTGCAAGCATATCAGTTATGCCAACTGTAACAACTACCTATATTGTAACAGGAATTAATGCAGCAGGCTGCGGAAGTAATGACACAGTAACTGTCTTTGTTAATCCTGCTCCATATGTTGATGCAGGTATGGATGCAACACTTACTTGTGGTATTAGCTCATCAGTTCAAATTGGAAGTATGCCATTAACAGGATTCACCTACGCATGGACACCAACTGACAGTTTAAGCGACCCAACAATTGCTAATCCAATGGCTAATCCAAACTTGACAACAGTTTACACTGTGGTAGTAACAAATACTGCTACCGGATGTACATCTACAGATGACGTAACAATTCAAGTATTGGGTGGTCCTGTTGCTTTTGCCGGTAACGATACTACTACATGTTTCGGAGATATTCTGGTACTAACTGCAACAGGTGGTCCAAAATATTTATGGAGTACAGGTGATACAACTGCATCAATTACAGTTACACCTACTGCTGACAAATACTATGTTGTAACAGTTACAGACGCTGGATCAAATTGTGCTTCTTCTGATACTGTGATGGTTTATGTTAGTCATCCTATGGTTGACCTTGGTCCTGACACATCAACTTGTGCTGCAACAGTTGTTCTTGATGCCGGAGTTGGATTTGCTTCTTATGCATGGTCAACAGGAGCAACAACACAAATGATTGTTATTGACAGAGCTACAGCAGGTTATGGAACTGCAACCTATAGTGTTACGGTTACTAACTTAGAAGGATGTACTGCTACTGATGATGTTGACGTTACATTAAAAAATTGCACAGGACTTGAAGAAGTTGAAGGTGCAATGAGTGTTTCGCTCTATCCAAACCCAACAAAGGGTCTATTCCAAATTGATATTTCCGGATTAAATGGCAGTACTCTCGATATGTGTATTGTTAATATGACCGGACAAACAATATTCTGCGAAAAACTAAATAATGTTAATTCTGCGAAATATACAAAAGCATTAGATTTCTCTAATTATCCAAAAGGAGTGTATTTCATCAGATTAACAACTAAAGACGTTGTTCTAACTGAAAGAGTAATCATTCAGTAGAGCAATTTAATACACCATAATACACCTAAACGGCCACGAGTTCTTCGTGGTCGTTTTTTTTATTTAAATATTTATATTTTTTTTCGTAATATTGTAAAGGTCTATTTACTAAAAATTTGAAAAAATGAAAACTTTCGGTGTATTGAAAAACACAGCATTAACTACAACATTAAAATTATTATTTATAGGAATAATGATTTTAACAACAACAGCTTTAAACGCCCAATACTATGTAAATTACTATTCCAACGCAGGGAATCCCGGCACTCAAAATACCGAAGGTGATGCAGCAACTCCAGGTTGGGCAGTAATTAATTCACTTGGAACTACAAACTCATGGTCGTCAAGCCAAACTATTCCATTCTCTTTTCAGTTTTATGGGACAACTGTAACAGGATTTAAAGCAAGTATGAATGGTTTGCTCACTTTCACAACAAGCACTAGCGGAACACCGCCAAATGCAAATTCGCCCCTCCCCGCTTTTGGAATGCCAAACAAAACCATAGCTTGTTTTTGGGATGAATTTGCATCAAACCCACCAGGTTCCGGAGGTACAGATCAAGTTGTTACAAAAACTTTTGGAACTGCACCAAATCGCCAATTATGGATAAAATGGTTCTCGGTTGAGATAGGAGCAAATAGCGATAATACATGGGCATATTTTTCTTGTGTTCTCGAAGAGACAACAAATAAAATTTATATGGTTGACCATAACTATGCTACTGGAAAAAACTATTCCATGACTGTTGGTTTACAAAATACAAGCTCAACTGCAATTATGGCTACAGGGTCTCCAAATATTACAATCGACACCGTAACAGCTTCAACTGCTATTGCTAACAATGATTATTACGAATTTGAGCCACCTTTTCCAATGAACTACTCATCAAGCACAACAACTCAAAACTCCAATAATGTTTTGGTTGGTTCAATAAATCAACAAATAATAGGAATACAGGTTGTTGCATACGGGAATGTGTCACCATTAAGTATTAGCAGTTTTGCACTTAATACAAACGGAACTACCAATACTTCTGACATTTCTAATGCTAAATTGTATTATACTTCCACAACATCCACTTTTTCTACAACATCACAATTTGGGTCAACAGTTGCAGCACCAAATGGAAATTTTATAATTACAGGCTCTCAAACACTTGCTTCAGGAACAAATTATTTCTGGCTTACATACGACATAAAACCAACAGCAACAATAACAAATAAAGTTGATGCCCAATGCACGCAAATTGGAATCGGCACATATAATTACACACCTACGGTAACTTCCCCTGCCGGAGATAGGGAAATCCAAAATAGTATTATTATAGGAAACGGAACAAATTCAAACACATCTAATGCATATCCTTCTCCTTATGCTAATTATTATTGGGGAGGTAAAAACCAAATGTTAATATTGGCTTCTGAACTCCTTGCATCAGGAATGAGTGCTGGACAAATTAATTCTCTTGCTTTTGATGTTGCTAACGTGAATAGTTGCCCCGCATTGGTTAATTTTGAAATTAAGTTAATGCACACAAACATTAGTGCGGTAGCAACAACATGGGAAACAGGATTAACAAGCGTTTATTCAACTTCTGTATATCAACCTGTTAACGGTTGGAATACTCATACTTTTTCAACGCCATTTATCTGGGATGGAATAAGTAATATTTTAGTTGAAACTTGTTTCAACAATAGTAGTTGGGTTAATAATGGTAATGCCAGTGTTAGTCAAACTACTACTCCTTTTGTTTCGACTCATGAATACCATGCTGATAATTCAACTGTTTGTTCATCAACACTTAATAGCGGAACTTATTCAACAAGACCAAATATGAGATTTGGCTTACCGGCTGTTCCATCATACGATGCAGGAATTCAAGAAATTGAGCCAAATGGCCTTATAACTTCAACATCCTTAATACCAATAAAAATTAAGATTAAAAATTTCGGAGCCATAAATCTTACCAAGGCTACAATAAACTGGGAAGTTGATGGAGTACCTAAAACTCCATACGTTTGGACCGGAAATCTTTCTTTTGGAAGTGTTTCTCCAAATTTCACACTTACAAACCAGGCATTCTCCATTGGAAGTCATACGATTAAAGCATGGACAATTAATCCAAACGATAGTTTAGATGGGAATAGCTTAAACGACACATTATCATCAACAATTTATGTTTGTACTGGCCCACTTAGTGGATCATATTCTATTGGCGGTGCATCTGCAAATTTTCAAACTTTCACCGGAGCAATAAACACAATTATCAATTGTGGAATTTCAGGACCAATTACTTTCAATGTTAATCCGGGGACTTATTATGAGCAATTGGTTATACCACAAATAACTGGCGTTACTTCCACAAATAACATAAAGTTTATTTCACAAAACGGTGATAGTACAAGTGTTGTATTAACATATAGTCCAACTTCTGCAACTGAAAACTACACAGTTAAATTAAGTGGAGCTGACTATATAACTTTTGAAAAAATAACAATATCTTCAACTGGTTCAACCTATGCTCGTGTTATTGAAATATCAGATAGCTCTTCTTATAATAATTTTAGAAATAATATAATTGAAGCACCATCAACCACCTCAAATCTAAATGAACTGTCCCTGGTATATTCACCATACACTGTACTTTCAGAAGACAATAATAATTCTTTCAAATCAAATCACTTCAAAAATGGTTCTTACGGTTTATTTTGGAGTGGAAGGAATATTAGCAACATTGAATCAGGGACTCAAATCTTAAATAATGTTTTCGAAAATCAATTCTATCGTGCAATGTATATACTCTATCAAGATGCTCCATTAATTTCAGGAAATTCAATTTCTGCTGCATCTACCAGTAGTTATATAGGAATTTATTGTTATGGAGATGCAAATTCAATAAATATTAACTCGAATAAGATTTCGTTAAGTGAAGGAATTGGAATTTACCTATCGAGTTGTAATGGGACTACTACTTCGAAAAGTAAGGTGTATAATAATTTTGTTCATATATCATCAACCGCTGCGATATGTTATGGGATAATATTATTTAGCTCAACGAACATTAATACTTACTATAATAGTGTTAACATTAGTGGAACAGCAACAACCAGCAGGGCAATATACTTCAACGCCTTAAGCGACGATTTAACTATTACAAATAATATTTTTGCAAATAATGCTGGCGGTTATTCATTTTACACTTTAGGTGGCGATACAAGTTTTACAAGTAATTATAATAACTTATTCACAACAGGTACAAATCTGGGATTTATTGGTTCAAACAGAACTTCACTAGCTGCATGGAAGACAGCATCAAACGGTGATGCTAATAGCGTTAGTATAAACCCAATGTTTGCAACTAATAGTGACCTACATATTGGAAATCAATTATTAGATAATTTGGGCACACCAATATCTCAGATTACGATTGATATAGATGGAGAAACACGAAGCACTTCAACTCCTGATATTGGAGCCGATGAATTCACACTTTATTCTTTAGACCTTGGAGCAGTTCAGTATGTTAACAGTGGTTCGGGTTCTTGTTATTCAACGAATGAAACAGTTACAATAAGAGTTAAAAATTTCGGAACGGCAAGCATTAATTTTGGTGTTGACAGTGCGAAACTTTATGTAAGTGTAACGGGTCCAAATCCTACAAGCTTCCCTGCATATTCAATGAATTCTGGTTATTTCCCGGCAGGAGCCACAGCTGACGTTGTTGTTTCTTCGAATTATAATATGTCAGCAGTTGGAACTTATGTTTTTAACGCTTATACAGTTTTACAAGGTGATGGCAATAGTGTAAACAACGCAATGCCATCTCATAATGTTGTGAATACATATATAACTACCTATCCTGTTCTTGAAGATATTGAATCTTTTGTTGTTGGTACGCCGGGAATCTTAGCAAACGGCTGGACTTCCATTTCAACCGGAGCATACGACTGGAGAGTTGATAATGGCGGTACTCCATCAGCAGGAACAGGTCCAACAATTGATCATACACTAGGCACAGCAGCCGGAAAATATATGTACACCGAAGCATCAGTACCGGCAGTTCTTGGCGAAGAAGCTTCATTTTTAAGTCCCTGTATTAATTTCAGCAATTTCCCAAATCCTGTATTGAAATTTTGGTATCATATGTATGGCGATAGTATTGGCTCTTTGAATGTTGATGTTTTTTCAAATGGTGTTTGGACTAACAATTTATGGTCGAAAATTGGACCACAACAAGCAACCCAAAATGCAGCTTGGCAAACTGAAACTATTGACCTTAGCGGACATTCAGGTGTTGGGAAAGTTAGATTCAGAGCTATCAGAGGAAATGATTTCACCGGTGATATTGCTATTGATGATATAATAATCAGCAGTATTCCCGATGTAAACCTTGGACCTGATACTATTTTATGTACAGGAAACTCATTACTACTAGATGCCGGTGCAGGAACAGGATATACCTATGTCTGGCGACAATTAGGTTCTAGTACTATTATTGGAGCTCAGCAAACACTAACTGTAAGTAGTGGAGGAACATATCATGTATTAGTATCTGATATACAAAATTTCACTAATGCAGACACTATCGTAATAACTCAGGCAAGCGGCACAAATGTAAGCTTTAGCGGATTGCCATCAAATGCTTGCATAAACGCATCTGCCATAACCCTTACCGGAAGCCCTACTGGAGGAACATTTAGTGGAAATGGAATATCCGGTAATATCTTTAATCCATCGACAGCCGGAATAGGAGTTCATTCAATCACTTATTCATATACCAATGCAAATAGTTGTACAAATAGTCAAACTCAAAATATAACTGTTAATTCGCTTCCACAAGTTTCATTTAGCGGTTTAGCAACTTCATATTGTCTTAATGCATCAGTAGCAACTCTCACAGGACTTCCATCAGGAGGAACATTTAGTGGCTCGGGAATAAGTGGAATAAATTTTAATCCTGTTGTAGCAGGTGTTGGAACTCATAATATCACATATTCTTATACTGATGGTAACGGTTGTTCAAACTCAAGTTCTCAAAATGTTACAGTAAATTCTATGCCTATTGTTAGTTTTTCCGGTTTATCTGCTAGTCAATGCTTGAATGCTCCAAATTCAACTTTAACAGGTACACCATCAGGAGGTGTTTTCAGTGGAAACGGTGTTTCAGGAAATGTTTTTTCACCTTCCATTGCAGGTACCGGAACTTTCACCATTTCATATACTTATACAGATATGAATAATTGTGTTGGAATTAGTTCTCAACAGATAACAGTTAATTCTTCACCAACAGCTAATGCCGGAACGGATTCCACCATAAGCCAAAACACAAGCATAACTTTATCAGGAAGTGCCAGCGGAGGTTCAAGTTCTTATTCATACAGTTGGAGTCCTGCTTCATCACTTGTAAATGCTAATATTCAAAATCCTGTTACAATAAGTTTAACCACAACTACATTATTTACTTTAACTGTTACCGATAATGTAACAAGCTGTTCATCTACTGACCAGGTTTTGGTTACTGTTACAGGAGGAGTTTTAAGCGTAAGTTGCACTGCAACGCCCAATATTGTTTGTGTAGGCAGCCCTGTTCAGTTAAATGCACTACCATCGGGTGGTTCAGGAATTTACACTTACTCATGGACATCAGTTCCTGCCGGATTTACTTCAACAATGCAAAATCCGATAGCTTATCCTACTGCAACCACAACTTATCATTGTACAATATATAGTGGAACATCATCAACATCTTCATCAGCAACAGTTTTAGCAAATTCGCTTCCATATGTTAATATCAGCGGACTAAGCACAAGCTATTGTTCAGGACATGCTCCTGTTAATATTATCGGAACTCCGGGCGGTGGAACATTCAATGGTCCCGGAATTAGTGGAACTACATTTAATCCAGGAATTGTAAACCCTGGCAATCATAATATTATTTATAATTATGTTGACTTGAACGGCTGTGCAAATGCTGATACTGTTAATTTAAATCTTTATCTTACACCCACAGCAAACGCAGGTTCTGATATTTCACAGCATTGTTCCGCTGCGGGTCAATATATCGGTACAACACCGCAATCCGGATTAAGTTATCAATGGTCTCCTTCGGCAGGTTTAAGTAATCCAAATATTGCAAATCCATTTGCCTCTCCTTTAGTAACAATGAATTATATTTTAACTGTAACTGACACCAGCAGTGGATGTTTTGATACCGATGATATTTTGTTTGCAATCACCGGAAATCCAACTGCCAATGTTAGCCCATCAGATACAATAATTTGTAATGGAGATATAATTACATTAACTGCAAGTGGTGGAACAACTTATTCATGGAGTAATGGAGGAAATACCGCATCAATAAATGTTAGTCCGACTATTTTAACTGAATATATTGTTACTGTTACAAGTTCAGCTTGTTCTGATATCGATACAGCCATTGTTGATGTTAGTTCTCCGGTTGTTAATCTTGGGAATGATACAATTATTTATCAACAAGACAATATTATACTAAATGCCGGTTCAGGATATGCTTCATATTTATGGTCAACAGGGGATATAACCCAAACCATTACAGTTTACGGAAGTAATCTACCACACCAATTATGGCCTGATCCATACTGGGTAATTATTAATGATAATTTAGGTTGCGTGGCTTATGATACAATATTATTAGCTGCCTGGGATGTATCTATTGATGAAGTAAATATGGATATTAATATCAATATTTTCCCTAATCCTTCAAAAGGACAATTTAATGTTGAAATTGAAACTTTTAAACCTAAACAAATTGAACTTTGTATATTTAATCTTCAGGGGCAATTGATAAGTTGCAGAAATGAAAATCTGAACTTCTCCAAAAATATTATCACTTATGATTATTCAACTTTGCCAAAAGGAATTTATTATTTAAGATTAAAAACTGAAACTTCACTGATTATGAAAAAGCTTGTAATTCAGTAGAAAATAAGTGCCTGGAGTTTGGAGTACTTAGAGTGCCTGGAGTTATGAGTATTTAAGTGCCTAAAGTTATGAGTACTTAATTGCCTAGAGTTAATGAATAAGTAGCAAAAGCATAAATAAATTTAAAACCATAAGTTATGAAGACAAAAAATACTATTAAAAAAACTACCTTGATTTTTGCATTTCTTTTTTGTTTAACACTATTTTCAAATGCCGGCAGTGGCTCATGGAATTATATCATCACAGGGCAAAATTTCAGTTTACCAGACACAACTAATGCTCTTACTTTAAATCTTAGTGGTGGTTCTATGGACGATGGAATTGCATATTTAGCATGGCCCTTTAACTTTACAGTTTATGATAATAATTACACAACAAATGATTCAATTACAGTATCTACAAATGGATTTCTTCGTTTTGATGGAATAATGGCTAATGCATCACAAACAGGACAAATTCCTTCGAGCAATTCATTATATGGTCAATTTCTTTCTTATGGAGGAGATACTGATGGCGAAGTTCAAAGCCCAATAAAATATAAAACAAGTGGAACGGCTCCAAATAGGATACTTACATTTGTAATTCAATACAATACAGATTATAATACCACTGGATATAAATCAGATGTGTTTATAAGTTTCTATGAATCCAATATGGATATTAAAATGCAATTTTATAATACTGCAACAGGTACAACAAACTTTGCAGATGAAATTGGTATTAATGCAGGAGATAATACATTTTATACTGATTTAGGTAATTTTCCAACTAACGATACTACATATCTTTTTGCACAACCTACTTTTGGACCGCTTGACGCAGGAATAACTCATGTTTTCATTTCAGGAAATGGAGTGGGAAACAGAACTATTGCTGCGAAAATTAATTGTTTCGGAACAACAACTTTAACATCTGATACTATTGGATGGTCAGTGAATTCAATGATGCAAACAAAACATACATGGATCGGTAGTCTCCCACAAACAAACAAAGATAGTGTTCAAATAGGAGCTTATAACTTTTTGACACCGGGTCAATACACCATAAAAGCATGGACTACAAGCCCCAACGGTGGTACCGACACAAATCACTCAAATGATACAGCAGAAACCACTTTCACAATTTTACCTTATCACACATTACCAATAACTGAAGGCTTTGAGTCAGGATTCAATAATTTTGATAATGCTCCCGGCAATTATGTTGATTTTACTCTATCGACAACCTATTTTCATTCAGGAACAAAATGTGCTCATAATGCTCATACAGAAACAAATGAGAATGTTTTACACGAAACTGGATTACTAAATTTAAGTTCCACAACCCATCCGTATCTTGAATTTTATCACATTGCAAAAACCGAAGGCAATTGGGATTATTGTTATGTTGAAATTTCAACTGATGGTGGAACTAATTATGTAACTCTACCTGATTCAGTATATATGGGAAGTTCTTTGGATTATGCAACAAAAGGCTATTTTCATGAAGATTCATATACCACATGGGGAACATCAAATACAACTCCTGATAACTCAACATGGTGGAAATTTGAGAAATTTGATTTAAAAGACTATAAAGTAAATAATGTAAGAATCAGGTTCAATCTTGTGTCAGATGGTTCAACAAACAGAGCAGGTTGGTTTATTGATGATATAAATATTTACACCCCATATTCTCTTAATCTGGGAGCTGATATCACAACTTGTGGTCAAAGTGTTTTGTTGCAAAATACTATGACCGGTGCCAATGCAACATCTTATATATGGAAGAAAATGCCATCGAATAATACAATTGCCACAACAGAAACTTTTACAGCCAGAACATCAGGAAACTATATATTAATTGCAAATACTACTCAAGGCTCATTTACAGATACTATTAATGTAACTATTAATCCACAGCCAATTGCAGAAGCTTTCGGAAGCATGACAATTTGCAATGGTGATTCTACAACTTTGTACGCTATTGGAAATGACCTTTTCTTTTCAGAATATATCGAAGGTTCAAGTAATAATAAAGCTCTGGAGATTTTTAATGGTACAGGAATGGATGTTGATTTAAGCAATTATCTTATCCTTCAAAATGCTAATGGTGGAGCACTTGATGAATATGTTGACCAATTATCTGGAATATTACAAAGCGGAAATACTTATGTAATTGCTCATCCAAGTGCTAATGCTTCTATTCTTGCAATAGCTGATACAACTGATGGAAGTATTGCAAACTTTAATGGTGATGATGCCAGAGCTTTAGCAAAAATTGTAACAGATGGCTCACAAACTGATACTATTACTTTTAACAGCAATACAGTTTATGTTAAAGTGCTTGATTATATCGGCAGTTTCCCGCTTGACCCTGGGACAGGATGGAATGTTGCTGGTGTTACTACAGGAACTTTAAACCATACATTAGTGAGAAAGCCTGAAATTTATATGCCTAATGGGGATTGGAGCGTTATGGCTGGAACAGATAGTAGCAGTTCGGAGTGGATTGTATATCATCAAGATTATATCACAAATCTTGGAACACATAATTATACAAATCCAAATTTCACATATTTATGGAGCAATAGTGCTACAACACAATCAGTAACTGTTAATCCAACCCTAACCACTACTTATCAAGTTACAGTTTCAAGTACTGGCGGTTGTTCTGATGTTGATAGCGTGGTTGTTGATGTAAGTTCTCCTGTTGTTAATCTTGGGAATGATACGATGGTTTGGATGTCAACCATAGTAATATTGGATGCCGGTCCGGGTTTTGTTTCATATTTATGGTCAACAGGCGATACAACACAGACAATTAATGTGAGTAGTTCTGGTATTGGAGTCTCAACAATCTCCGTTATTGCAACAAACAATTATAATTGCCTCGCTTACGACACTATAAATATTTCTTTTTATATTAATTCTATTACGGATTATCAAAATAATATCAATCTGAATATATTTCCAAATCCATCCAGGGGGCAATTTAACTTAGAAATTGAAACTAAACAGCTTGGACAAATTGAACTTTGCCTGTTTAACCTTCAAGGACAATTGATAAGTTGCAGAAATGAAAATCTGAACATCTCTAAAAACATAATCAGTTATGACTTGGAAAATCTTCAAAGAGGAGTTTATTATTTAAGATTAAAAACTGAAACTTCATTAATCACAGAAAAGATTGTGATTCAATAATACATTACGAAATTATTACAAAAAAACAGCTCAATTTTAAGCTGCTTTTTTTTATTTTATCAACCCTAATGGGAGTGAAAAAAATCATCATTCCCGATAGGTTGTGTCTGCAAGAAAACCCAATAAATTTTGATTTTCAGTAAGTTTTTTCCCAAGCCCTAAAGGGTGAACTCACTGAAAATCAGCTCACCCTTTAGGGACGGGGAAAGGCTGATTTTCAATTCAGGGCAGTTTTCTTGCAGGCACTAAGTAAGTATGCTTTTTTTATTTTATCACCACCAACTTATCTTCCTTTATAATATTTTCATTGTCTTGAATGCGATAAGTATAAACCCCAACAGCCAATTCATTTAAAATGAGTTTTGTTTTGTTAGAGTTTTGAGAAAGTGAATAAGTTGCTATTTTTCTACCGATAATATCAAAAAGCTCAAAAGTGGTTTCTTTCGTAATAATATGATTAAACTCTATAGTTATTTCATTATAAGCCGGATTTGGATAAATCATAATTTCAACTCCGGCATTTTTGCAATCTATCACTCTCACTGTAATTGTATCATAGCTCTCTTCAAATTTAAAATCTTTTACTTTTAAATAGTACGAAGTTGTTGAATCGGGCTGAACTTCAAATTTTGCTTTTGTGCTATTTATACTGCTATCACTCGACGACCACCAATACATATACTGCTCCAAATCGTGTTTGCCTAATAAAACACTTTGCCCTTTGCAGATAGTTATATTATTTCCTGCATCTGCCTCATAAACTTCTAAATCACAAGGATAAACGGAAATATCATCATAAATATAATAAGCAACCCATTGACCAAAGTTAACAAGTTGGTAGTTTGTGTTGGCATTATTATCAAAATTTCCAATTGTCATAAATTGCTCTCCTCCTTTTGCAATAAATTCTCCTGAAATTTTTGTCCAGCCTGCTGTATCGCTTATTATATAATTAGTTATATGAATTTGTGGCTTTAATGCAAATATCGAATCCAATGTAAAACTTGAATTCTGTTTTAAAGTATCAGGGCTAAAATATGCACTATAATTACTAATTGCATATTTTGCTAAATCAACCAATGAAACATAGAAAATAACACAATACTTTGTGCTTTTAATCAAGGGTTCTGTTAGTTTAACTTCAATGAATTCTCTGTATTGATTATTAGGAGAAGTAAATAAAGTAATTCCTGCGTATGCCATTCCGTTTCTTGGTTCTCCCCAATATGTTGTATTTATGCCAAGTGAGTGAAAATAGTCAGATGACCCACCACCTCCCATAGGAGCAAACCAGGGAACTGCAAAATCTAATTGGGTATAAGTATATGGAAGTTGAGAATATATTTCAAAACTTGGATTTGGGACAAGGTTTTGAGATATTACAGTATTTACTGTAATTAATAATAAGAATAATATAGTGATTAGTTTTTTCAATTATAAATAATAAAAAAGGAAGCATGGATTACAAACAAATATAGTATAAAATCTTTTCCAATTTTATTAACAATCAGTAATTCTATTTAATAATTCAATAATTTTGAAAAAAAATGAAATTATGCCAAATATTACAGAACTTGAGAAAATTGCCAGCCAGGTAAGACGCGATATTTTAAGAATGATACATGCAGTAAATTCAGGTCATCCGGGAGGTTCTTTAGGATGTACTGATTTTATTACTGCCCTTTATTTTGAAATATTAGATAATAATCCCACGAATTTTTCAATGGAGGGTAAAAACGAGGATTTATTCTTTTTATCAAACGGTCATGTCTCCGCTTTGTGGTATAGTGTTCTTGCACGAACCGGACATTTTAAAGTTGAAGAACTAGCAAGTTTCAGGAAATTAAGCACTCGACTTCAAGGCCATCCGACTACTGCTGAAGGCTTGCCGGGAATCAGAGTTGCATCCGGTTCTTTAGGTCAAGGATTATCTGTTGCAATTGGTGCAGCTTCATCAAAAAAATTAAATAAAGACGACAAAACTGTTTATTGTTTAATGGGCGATGGCGAATTACAGGAAGGTCAGGTTTGGGAAGCAGCAATGTATGCAGCAGCAAAAAAAGTTGATAATTTAATTGCAACTATTGATTTCAACGGACAACAAATAGATGGCCCAACTGAACACGTCTTATCACTAGGAAATTTAAAAGCTAAGTGGGAAGCATTCGGATGGGACGTTCTGGAAATGAATGGAAATGATATGAACGAAGTTGTAAATACGTTAAAAATTGCTAAAGAACATACAGGAAAAGGAAAACCAGTCGTTATTCTAATGTCAACAGAAATGGGTTATGGTGTTGACTTTATGATGGGAACACACAAATGGCATGGAGTTGCACCAAATGATGAGCAATTGGAGAATGCACTTTCGCAATTGGAGGAAACTTTGGGGGATTATTGATTGTTGAAGGCGAAGGCTGAGGCGAAGGAAAGATGCAAGATGCAGGATGCAAGATACAAGAAACGCACTTCGACTCCGCTCAGTGTCCATTGGGGTTCGAAGAGTCTGGTCATTGAGCGGAGCCGAAATGACGAGAAACGAGAAACCAGAAACGAGAAACAAGTAACGAGCAACAAGAAACGAGAAACAAATAAATGAAAATTTGAAAAAGCCGATTAAAATATTATTTCTGCTAATAATTAGTTTGAGTTTTGGATTAAATGCTGTTTCACAAAGTGTTTATCAAAAGGACAAACCGCAAGTTACTACCAGGATATTATTTATTTTTGATGCTTCACTGAGTATGTATGGAAGATGGCAAAGTGACATGAAAATCAATATTGCTCAAAAGCTTCTTAGTGAACTTTTAGATAGTCTTCATAATGTTACTGATTTGCAACTGGCATTGAGAGTTTATGGTCATCAATATGAATTCAAAGATTTTCAAAACTGTGATGACACAAAACTGGAAGTGCCATTTGATTTCCATAATTCATCTAAAATCAAGCAAAAACTCATGACGATAGTCCCGAAAGGAACAACGCCAATCGCACGTTCGTTAGAGAAATCAGCAAATGATTTTCCACCTTGTGATAATTGCAGGAATATTATTATTTTGATAACTGATGGATTGGAAGAGTGCGATGGCGACCCATGTGCGGTATCTCTTGCATTACAGAAGAAAGGAATAATTTTGAAACCCTTTATTATTGGAATAGGAAAGAATTTTGCAGAAGCTTACGATTGCGTTGGAGTTTATTTTGATGCATCAGATGAAAAAACATTTAGGAGTGCACTTAATGTAGTGATTTCTCAAGCCCTTAACTCCACAACTGCACAGGTCAATTTGTTAGATATAGAAGGAAATCCTACGGAAACAAATGTAAATATGACATTTTATGATAATTTTTCAGGTCATATAAAATATAATTTTATTCACACATTAAATACAAAAGGAATCCCTGATACATTAGTTATTGACCCTCTTACAAATTATAAAATAGTTGTACACACTATTCCTCCGGTAGGAATTGACAGTGTAAAACTTACAGTCGGAAAACACACTATCATTGGAATTGATGCCCCACAAGGATATCTTAAATTAAAAACAAGTGGAAGGGGAACTTCAAATAATAATTTTCAATGCATTATTAGAGAAAACGGCAAAACCGAAACAATGCATGTTCAAAACTTTTATGAAACAGAAAAATATATTGTTGGTCTGTATGATATTGAAGTACTTTGTCTTCCTCGCTTGATAATTGAAGATGTAGAAATAAAGCAAAGCCATACAACTGATGTAATAATTCCTCAGCCTGGCGTGGCCTATATTAATACAAGGAATATCGGATATGGCAGCCTTTACCTTGAAGAAGACAATCAACTTAAATGGATTTATAATTTATCAACCACAGTAACAGCAGAATCAATTGCCCTTCTACCGGGAAAATACAGAGTTGTATTTAGGTCTAAATTAGCTAATAGGTCATTTTATACAACTGAAAAATCATTTGAAATAAATCCGGGATTAACCACACACGTAACATTATTTTAAACACATGAAAAAATATACATATTCAGAAAAAAAAGACACACGGTCAGGATTTGGAGATGCACTTCTTGAAGCAGGAAGAAATAACAAAAAAGTAGCTGCTTTGTGTGCCGACCTGATAGGTTCATTAAAAATGGGTGATTTTGCAAAAGAGTTTCCTGACAGATTTTTTCAAGTTGGAATTGCTGAGGCTAATATGATGGGAATAGCAGCAGGTCTTGCGATTGGTGGAATGATTCCATTTACAGGCACATTTGCAAATTTCTCAACAGGAAGAGTTTATGACCAGATTCGGCAATCTATTGCCTATTCAAATAAGAATGTAAAAATTTGTGCATCTCATGCAGGTATTACTTTAGGCGAAGATGGAGCAACACATCAAATACTTGAGGATATTGGATTAATGAAGATGTTACCAAATATGACAGTTATTAATCCATGTGATTATAATCAAACTAAAGCAGCAACTTTAGAATTAGTTAATCACATTGGACCTGTATATTTGAGATTTGGACGTCCCAAAGTTCCAAATTTCACTTCTCCAGATCAAAAATTCGAAATAGGAAAAGCAGTTATTCTTAGCGAAGGAAAAGATGTAACAATCTTTGCAACAGGACATTTGGTTTGGAAAGCTATAGAAGCAGCTGAGATTCTTTCGCAAAAAGGAATCGAAGCTGAAATAATAAATATCCATACGATTAAACCATTGGACATTTTAGCAGTCTTAGAATCCGTAAATAAAACGAAATGCGTTGTAACGGCAGAAGAACATATGATGAATGGTGGACTAGGAGACACAATTGCTCAATTACTTTCAAGAAAATTACCAACTCCAATTGAAATGGTTGCGGTTAATGATAAATTTGGTGAAAGTGGCACTCCTGAACAACTCATGCAAAAATATGGTCTTGACACGCCAAACATTGTGGAAGCATGTTTAAAAGTTATAAAACGAAAGTGATTTTATACTAAATTTGGATTGCTAAATTTGCTAATAGATTTAGCATATTTTAAAATATGCAGGAATTTTCAGATAATGAAATACTCAACCTTTTCCGGCAAGAAAATACTCGGAATTATGGATTTAATTTACTGGTAAAAAAGTATCAGGAGAGAACTTATTGGCATATTAGAAGAATTGTAATCGACCATGAAGATGCCAATGATGTTACGCAAAATGTCTTTATAAAGATATGGAGCAATCTTGATAATTTTCGGCTTGAATCTAAACTTTTTTCATGGATTTACCGAATTGCAACCAACGAAGCACTTACTTTTCTGAAAAATAAGCACACTAATATCTTCCTGCCACTTAATAGTGCAAACCAGCATTTGTTTGATTGCCTTTCAAATGAAGAAACAATAGATTGTGATGAAATTCAGCTTAAACTGCAGCATGCATTACTTAAGCTTCCAAATAAGCAAAGAATTGTTTTTAATATGAGATATTATGATGAAATGAGCTATGGAGAAATGTCAGAAGTTTTAGAAACTTCAAAAGGAGCATTAAAAGCTTCATATCATCATGCAATAAAAAAAATTGGAAAATATTTAAAGACTGATTAAACCTTTTACTAATATGATAGTCTAACACACATTATCGGAGCACAAAAATTATAATGGTTAATAAAAACGACATAAAAACAAACGAGATAAACCAGGAATTAAAGGAGATTTCTCCCACTCTTGCGGACATAAAGAAGTCAAATCCTTTTGTTGTAAAAGACAACTATTTTGATGAGCTTTATAACAATATTCAAAATAAAGTTTCTAATGAATCAAAAGCTCCTGCAATAAAAGAAAAGATTTGGTTCCTAAAACCTCAATATTCAATCAGTATTGCTGCCGCAATAATTATACTTGTTGCTTTTGCAATAAATTACTTTTCTGAAAATTCAAATGACAAACAAAATATCATTGAAAAAACCTTTATAGCAAAGGATAATAATTCTACAATCGAAAACCAAAATATTAACTCAAATCACAAAAAGGATAGTGATGAAAGTGAAAAATTAAATATTGATAATGTAAATTCAAAAGAAAACATTCTATTAGCTTCAGAAAAACAAATTGATAATCCTCTGCTTGAACAAACATCAAAAAATAATCCTAGTAAAAAAGTTGATTTTGATAAAGTTAATAATCAAAATAAGGATGCAGTATATGCAATAAATAATGATAACAATCCAATAAAAAATCCGGGAATTTCAATGTCAAATTCGGGAAATCCGGCAAATAACAATTCAGACAATCTGGCAAGGCACACTTCAACCGATAATAAACAAACAAATAAAGATAGTTTGAGGGATGCAACTAAACCATCTCAAAACTACAAAAAGCCATTTGTTGATTTAGGAGAAGATATTTGCTCTAACGAGGAAGTGGAATTGACTGCAGGAAAAGTTAATAGTAAATATTCTTATTTATGGTCGAATGGAGAAAAGACTTCATCAATTAATGTCGATAAAACCGGAAAATATTCTGTAACTGTTAGCTTAATTGATAATCCTGAGATTTATTCAGTTGATAACATTCAAGTGAAAATTATTGACAAACCAATAGTTAATCTTGGGCCTGACCAGGAAATTTGTTCTAATGAAAAATTAACACTTTACGCCATAGAAAACAATAAACAAAGTGATTATACTTATAAATGGCTACCAAATGGGGAAACATCTTCATTTATTCAATTAAGTAAACTTGATATAGGTACTTATAAATTCAAAGTAACAGTTGTGGGTTGTGAGAATTATACTGATGAAATTTTAATTACTGTAAACGACTGCCAGCTTGAAATTCCAAATGTATTCACTCCTAATGGTGATGGGGTAAACGATTACTTCAAAATTGCAGGTTTGGAAAATTACCCAAATAGTAAATTGATTATCTTCACAAGAAATGGGAACAAAGTTTATGAAAGCCTGAACTATCTCAACAATTGGGATGGAGGAAACAATCCTGATGGAGTTTATTTTTTCAAACTATTTATTGCTGACGAAAATCAAACGATCAGACAAGGATCCGTTACTTTGTATCGAAAATAAGTTGTCATTCAGTAATCATTCAGTGGTCATTCAATAGTCATTCAATAGTCATTCAGTGGTCATTCAATAGTCATTCAATAGTCATTCAGAATTCAATAGTCATTCAGTGGTCATTCAGTTGTCATTCGGTTGTCATTCGGTTGTCATTCGGTTGTCATTAAGTTGTAATTAATAGTATTTCAATGGGGTGAGAAGCACAAATGACACATAGCCAAACTTTCTTATTTCCAATTATTATAATGACTCAATAAACTAATTGTGCTTTCATCATCATCACTAACTTTTGTAACAACAGTTAATTTTTTCAACTTCTTTGGCCAAAACACAACAGGCATAATTTCACCGCCATAATTTCCATTTGAATCATAATAAGTTTCAGAATCTAAAGTGCTTTTCAAACAAAGCATATAAGGGCTTTTCTTACTTTGTTGATAAAGCTTAACATCTGACAGAATAGCAAAATCCATTTTTGCTTCTCCGCATAGTTTTCCGTTTTCTTCAAATATCCTTGTTTTAATGTTTTTAGCTTCCGGATAAGTTTTACTAATTTCATCTCCATTAAGATATTTGCTAATTAATTCATCAAAATCTTCTTTTGAAACATCCAGATCATCATCTTTTGATGACATGATATTAACATATTTTATTGTAAGAGTTCCTGAATTTTTTCCGGTAAACTCAAATGTATATTCTTTTTTTTCAACTGTTAAGCATCCGCTTATCAATATAGCTAAAAAGATTAAAGCCAGAATTTGAAAACCTGTTTTTTTCATGTGTCTAAATTTTACATTATTATAAATTGAATATTATTCTTTTGCTGTTTTTCAAACTTAATGAAGTTGTCAAAAGTTGAATGTTGAAAAGAAAGAATGATACAATAATATTCAAAGTCAATAATTTGTATCATTCTTTCAAAAAAAAAAAATGTTGTTAAGCAAAAGTATAATAAAAAAGAGATTTGTCCATATT
>JAIPBB010000230.1 GCA_021739805.1 Saprospiraceae bacterium
GGGTATTCCATACTCATCGAGTTTTGAACCAATGAAATCAGCAGTTTTAAACTCTTTTTCCGACAATTCGGGATTAGCTTGAATATGTCGTCTAATTTCAATATTTTCAGAATGATACTTAGCTGCCAATTCTTTTATTTTGTTTTTAAGATTTTCCATTTATTTAAATGACTATTTGCAAATTTACAATTATTTATTCATCAACTCCCTTAGCAAAAAAGGTTCATCAGTCATAATTCCATAAACGCCAAGATTAATTGCTTGTTTTAATTCGGGAGTAGAATTAGGTGTAAAAACAACAACATTAATATTTTCATCTGCAGCAATTTCTTTGTATTTGGAATTCACCTCATAAAACCATGTTAACGCATATTTGTAATCATTTTCAATACTTTGGCTAATAGCAACTTCAATATCACCATTATCCGAACCTAAGATTAATTCACTATCCATTTCTTTTAAATCTTTAATTATTTCAGGATAATAAGATGTTATTACTAAAATGTCTTTACAATTATTTTTATCGATTATTTCAACTAACTGCAATAATGATTTATACGAGGCATCCTCTTTAATATCGACAAAAACCTGTTTAAAGGAATTTTTATACTTTTTTAGAAATTCATCAAGGCTTGGAATTGAATACTTTCCATCAATAAGAATTGAATCTAATTCGCTAAAATTATAATCCCAAACATTGCCATTAATGTCAGTCATACGGTCTAAAGTTAAATCATGAAAAACAACAGGTATTTTATCTTTTGTGAATACAATATCAAGTTCAAGATATTCAAAACCATAATCAAAGGCAGCTTGAAAACTTTCTAATGTATTTTCAGGGTGCTCATCCTGAAGTCCACGATGGACAATAATTTTCGAATCGAAATTATCAGCCTTATCTTTTACACACCCATTAAAAGAAAAAACGATAGCCAATGCCAATGCCAATCGAAAAGTAAATGCCTTTATCAAGACCGAATTTATCATGAATTTCAAAATTTTGACCGGAGAATTTATAACTTATTCTTTTATTTAAGCTTGCACCGGATTGCAAATATAATCTTTTGCTTAAATTAGTTTTAACACCGGGACCAATTCCAACAATATGTTCTGAATAATTAGATATATCTTTATGGTTTTCAAAAGAGTAATAGTAAGATGCATTAAGATAAAACTGGTAGTTTTTTTTAATTAGATAATAATTAATACCTGAAGTCAAACTATGAACATCAAAAGCTTTTTTATCAATTTCCGGGACAGAATAACCAAATTTGCATGAGAAATTACTAATTAGAGGAATTTCAACATAAAAGCTGCCTGTAATGGGATTAGAGCTTGCAATAAGCCCTAAATTAATCTCTTTATTATTTTCCTGTGAATACGAATAATAAAAAGGCAATAGCAACAGCAATAATGCTAAAGTAGTTTTTAGTCTCATGGATTTAATTGTGCAAGAATTAAGCTGTAAAGCTATTAATTATTTTTATTATCTGAAATAATGCAAAAATAGCACTAAATTTTATTCTGATGGGCTGGGAAATTTTATTTAGTATTTTATTGTAAAACCCGAATAAATGTGAGTTTAATTTCTTTTATTATTTAATAACAAAGTTTTTATAAACAGTTAATAATCCTGAAAGGATTAAATATAAATAGCCTTGTACGAAGTGCAGGGACATATAACAATAAACAGAGACTAAGCCTGAAGGGGTTAAATGCCAGATTGTAAATATGTTAATTTTATTTTTCATTGAATCCCGTAAGGATTCCTAGATGGAATTTTCACCACTTAACCACAGGTTTCACCTATGGCTAATCAAATTCAACCACTTTCGTGGTTTTAAATAAATATTGATTTTATCGTAATAAAACAGCTCTCTATTAATGTTCCTTGAATTTAATGTAGAACTTCATTCTCAATTTGTGATTTATAAGTTTTACAATAATCACCCTTTGGAGCACCTTCATTTATGTGTATATAAACCAGAAAGCTTATTGTTAGTATAAGTTGTGCTGCAATTAATATGAGCATTAATTTTTTTCGATTATAAAGCATTTTGGCAATAAAAATATATGAAAATGGAAAAGCTACAATTAGGTAATGCGGATGAATTGTTAATCCGCTTAAGGACATAAAGATTCCAAGACCAAGAAGAATGGATAATAAATAAAAATCAGTTGAATTAAGTTTTAAACTTAGCCTGTTTTTAAGTTTTGATGATTTATATAAACTTACACTTCTTCTCACATAATTGATGATTCGTTTTAATACAAAGCCCGCAATTCCAACTAATAATAGATGAACAACAGCAATCAAATATGTGGGCTTACCAAATATAAATGGATATTTTATAAATTCCCAAAATTCACTTCTAAGGGAATACATTAAATTCAGACCCAAAGAATCAATAAACCAATACAAAAAGAAATTAAATTGAAAAATATGCGAAAATGCCAAAGTTGTTGCCTGTTCGCTTTCAAACATCATTCTAAGCCAGGGAATCATGCTTAAACTGCCAATTATGCTGCCTGCAATCCAATACTGCCATTTGAATTTTTGTTTGTTTTTATAATCGTAAAACAATGAGAAGGCAAATAAACCAAAAGCAAAGAAAAACCCACTCATATGAAATTGCCCGAGTAAGGCACCAATGATTCCCCATAAAAAAGCTCCCCATCTTTTATGTCTGTATGAATTTCCTAAAATCACCAGAAAAGTAAAAAGTGGCAAAACATCCTGTGCCCAAACTTTTCGGGCAAACAAAACTGCCAAGGGGCTAACAGCAGCGAGTGCAATTCCCCAAAGCCAAATTTCTTTTTGTGAAGAATCAACCCTTTTATAGATGAAAAACAGAAAACCCAAAATTGCTAAAACATTTAGAGTCATTACAATTCTAACCATAACAACAGGGTCGCTGGTAATATAACTAAAAATTGCAAAAATCCATAAACTCATTCCCGGGTTAACAATTCCTCCCCCACTTCGCATTCCAACCATTCTCCAATCACCTGTTTTTACAATTTCCTGAGCCTTTTCAAACATCCATTTTTCATCGGTTTTCCATTCCATATCGGCAGCCCACACAAATCGAAGAATGATGCCGATAAGAATAATGATAAAGAATAAATAATTGGATTTAACCCATTTGAATAAGTCTATCATAATTTTATTATATCATAAAATGAGTTTGTATCCCCTGAAATATTAAACTTTAAACTCATTTTTAATTGTTAAATGGCTAAATTATTATATTGTTAAAAAGAAGAGACCAACAATTTAGCAATAAAACAATTTAACAGTATTTATCTTCATGGTTTATAAGTAAAATATTGTTTGCAAAAAACAATTCAATACTTTACCAGAATTTAAATCATGCAACAAACTTATAAAATTTTTGATTGATAAATCCTAAGTGTGGTGAGAACGGCTAAAAAATATTTTGATATAATGGACAAATTTTATTCAGTTTTCATAGTAAAACAGGATTCAATGCGAATTTTATTTCTTTTTAGTATTTAATAACAAAATTTACAAAAACTAAACAATCCTGAAAGGATTAAATAAGAATAGCCTTGTACGAAGTGCAAGAAAATAAAACAATAAAGAGCACTCAACCCTGAAGGGGTTAAATTGTTAATTTTAAAAGTGTTAAATTTGATTATTATTGAATCCCTTTAGGATTCCATAATAGAATTTCCACTTTATAACCACAGGTTTCACCTATAGCTATTCACATTAAACCAATTCGTGGTTTTAAATAATTATTAATAGACAAGGATATTTGATGGGTTATTAATAATGAAACATTGTTTTTAGATATAATCATCATTCTAAGTTCAAACTAAAAATTTCTTGCTGTGCCATTTTTTATCTTATTTTTGAGAAAGCAAATTCAGGAAATGAAGCTAATTACAACTTCAAACCAAAACTAAAGTGCTAATTAATTAGGAATTAAAGAATAATACAAGAATGTCAATTTACAAATTCATATTAAAAAGTCTTTGGTTTTTCAGAAAGCAGCATATTGCTGTTTTTCTTGGGACATTGTTTAGCACGGCCGTTCTAACAGGAGCTTTAATAATTGGGGATTCTGTTAAGTTAAGTTTGAAAAAACTTGTTGATTCACGCTTGGGAGAAATTGAATATGCTCTGTCATCAAATGATAGATTTGTTCGTTCTCAATTAGCCGATGAAATTTCAGAAGACCTTAATATTTCTACTGCTGCTTGTTTGATTGTTGATGGAATAACAATAAAACCCGAATCAGAAAGCAGATTAAATCGAACTCAGATTTTAGGAGTCGATAATAGATTCTGGCAATTATCAAATGTTGAAATGCCTGATTTAGGTGAAGATGAAGCAATAATTAGTTCCAATATTTCACAAAAACTAAGTTTAAAAATCGGTGATGAGATTTTGCTAAGAATTCGAAAAGCAGATGTAATTCCTTTGAATGCACCCTTTGTTTCAGAACGTGAACTTTATATAGCTAGCAGATTTAAAATAATTGCCATTGCTGATAATAATAGTCTTGGAAGATTTAGTTTAAAAAGCAATCAGCTTGCTCCAAATAATGTTTTCGTTTCAATGGAATTTCTTGCAAAAAAGCTTTCACTTGAAGGAAAGTCAAATCTGATTTTGGTAGGAAAAGGAAATGATAATCAAAGTTTAGAAATACTAAATGAAAGCATTGAAGCGAATTGGAAAATTGCTGACGCAGCTTTAAAAATAAGAGAAGTCAATTCACGATTTGAAGTTTTATCAGAAAGAATTTTCATTGATAAACCAATTACTGATGCGATAAATAATTTGGATAAATCGCAGGAGCCGATTCTCTCTTATATGGTGAATGCCATAAAAAAAGATAGTTTATCAACTCCATATTCTTTTGTTGCTGCAGCAACATATCCGATTATTCCAAAAGATTTAAAAGATGATGAAATTATTATCAACCAATGGCTTGCTGAAGATATAAATGCTCAAATTGGAGACTCAATTAGTTTGGAATATTTTATAATTGGTGCTTTGAGAAAACTGGAAGAAAAATCAAGCAATTTCATAGTTAAAGATATTATTCGAAATCAAAGTGAGTTTATAGATTCTACATTAATGCCTGACTTCCCCGGCTTAGCCGATGCCGAAAGTTGTGACGATTGGCAAACAGGAATTCCCGTTGATTTAGAAAAAATCAGAGATAAAGACGAAAAATATTGGAATGAATTTAAAGGCACTCCAAAAGCTTATATCACTGTTAAAAAAGGAAATGAACTTTGGGAAAATAAATACGGTGCTTTCACTTCCATAAGATTTAAGAAAAGCAAAACTTCTGTTGAAAATTTTAAAGCAGATATTTTAAAAGAATTAAGCCCAAAAGATTTAAATCTTGAATTTATTTCGGTTCGAGAATCAGGAGTGAAAGCAGCTTCAAACTCTGTTGATTTTGGTGAATTATTTTTAAGCCTAAGTTTCTTTGTTATTCTTGCAGGATTCCTTCTCACTGTTTTATTGTACTCTCTAAACATTGAAAGTAGAAATATTGAAAGCGGAATTTTGGCCGGTTTAGGATTCTCAAAAAAGCAAATCATTAAACTAAGAATTTCTGAAACTTTAATCATTACGGTTTTAGGTGGAATTGCCGGAGCTTTTATCGGAATTCTTTATAATGATGCACTTTTATATGGTTTGAACTCAATTTGGCAAGGTGCTGTGAGAACAAACACTCTTGAAGTTTTTGTATTACCAAAAACAGTAATAATTGGAGCTTTAAGCGGAATCATAATCGCAATAATCGCAATCTTTTTTGTCAGTCGGAAAAAGCTAAAACAGCCAATTGCATTATTAATAAAAGATGAAAATATTTCATCAAAGCTTACTTCAAAAAGGAAAAGACTTTTCAGTAAATTATTTGCTTTCCTTGCACTAACAACTTCAATTTTAATTCTTGTTTATTCATTTGCATCTTCAGTTGACTCAAATGCTTCATTGTTTTTATCATCCGGAGCTTTGTTTATTATTGGTTTAATCGCTTTGATAAATATCTTTTTATCTTCTGCGAAAAAGAAAAAACACACTTCTCAAAGCATTTTTAAACTTGCATTCAAAAATGCAGGAAGAAACAGAAATAGAAGCATAGCAACGATAGTTCTGCTTGCTCTTGGAGTCTTTACAATTCTCATTACGGCTTCAAACCGAAAAACATTTTATGGTGATGAAAACAGCAGAAGTTCCGGTACAGGTGGCTATTCTTTTTGGGCAGAATCGACTATTCCAATTCTGCATGATTTGAATACCGAAAGAGGAAAATCAAAGCTTGGACTTTCGGATAAAGAAGAATTTGATGGAGTGAAATTTATGCAATTTCATAAAGCTGACGGAGAAGATGCAAGTTGTTTAAACTTAAATCAGGTTCAGAATCCACAAATTTTAGGAGTGGATGCAGTTGAGCTTAATCAACGAAAATCATTTTCATTTGCAAAACTTTTAGATGAAGTAAATCAGGAAAACCCATGGCTTGAGCTAAACAAAAATTATGATGGAGTAATTCCCGCCTTTGCTGACCAAACAGTAATTACATGGGGATTATTAAAAAAAGTTGGGGATACTTTATTTTATAAAGATGAATTTGGTGAAGATCTGAAATTACTTTTAGTTGGTGGCTTGGCAAGCTCAGTTTTTCAAGGAAATATCCTAATTTCTGACAGCATTTTTCTTAAGCATTTCCCATCAGTGAGTGGTTCTAAGATTATGCTTATTGATGCTCCACAAAAACAAAAAGATAAAGTGAGGGAAACCCTTCAAATGTATTTCTTCGATTATGGAATTGAAATTACACCAACTGAAATTCGATTAGCTGAATTTTATTCTATCACAAACACTTACTTAATGGTTTTTATGATGCTTGGTGGTTTGGGTTTGATAATCGGAACATTGGGATTGGGAATAATTATTTTCAGAAACTTATTAGAGAGAAAACAAGAAATTGCATTACTTCTTGCAATTGGATTTAAGAAAACCCAAATCTTTAAATTGATATTTATTGAGAATCTTTTTTTATTAATTGCCGGAATGATAACAGGAATTGCAGGGGCAATTATCGGAATTTTACCATCAATTTTATCACCTTCATTTAGTATTCCAGGCACCTTAGTATTCTACATTTTAGCAATTATTCTGGCAAGTGGAATTCTTTGGATTTATTTTCCGGCAAGAAAAGTTATGAAAGGGAATTTGGTGAAAGGGCTGAGGAAAGAGTAATTGCTCGTTTCTGGTTGCTCGTTTCTGGTTGCTCATTGTCCATAACTAAATAAAGTTTACTGTGGTCATTGAGCGGAGCCGAAATGCAGGTTTCAGCTTCACTTTGCTCAGTGCAAGAGTTTCGGGTTTCGACATTTGCCTACTGTCTAATGCTTGCTCACTTTTGCCTTTTGCCCTGTGCCTTCTGCAAACAACGATTACCGAAATATCATATATTTGCAAAAAAATCAATACATGAATTATCAGGAAACCCTGGATTATCTTTTCAGTCAGTTGCCAATGTATCAAAGAATTGGTGCTGCTGCTTACAAATCAAATCTTGATAATACTATCGCTCTTGACAAAATCTTAAATCATCCTCATAAAAATTTCAAATCAATACATATTGCCGGAACAAATGGTAAGGGTTCAGTTTCTCATTTAATTGCATCAGTTTTACAAACGGCAGGTTTTAAAGTGGGTTTATACACTTCGCCACACTTAAAGGATTTTAGAGAAAGAATCAGGATTAATGGAGAAAAAGTTTCTGAAAAATTTGTTTGTGAATTTGTTAAGACTTATAAATCACAATTTGAAAAAATCGAACTTTCGTTTTTTGAAATGACCTTTGGAATGGCAATTCAATATTTTTCTGAGCAAAAAGTTGATGTGGCTGTTATGGAAACCGGAATGGGTGGAAGGCTCGACTCGACAAATATTATAAATCCGGTATTATCCATCATCACAAATATTGGACTTGACCACACTATGTTTCTTGGTGATACTATCGAAAAAATTGCTATTGAAAAAGCCGGAATTATAAAGGAAAGCACTCCTATTGTAATAGGTGAAAAACAAGAAAAAATTAAATCCATTTTTGAAGAGAAAGCCAAAATTGAAAGTGCAGAAATTTCTTTTGCACCAAACTTTTATTCTTATAATAATATTACATTTTCTTTGCTTGAAAAGGCATTTTTGCAAATGGATGTTTTCAAAGGAAATCAATTGTTTAATAGAAATTTGAGAACTTCCTTAGGAGGGTTTTACCAAGGAAAAAATATTATTACAACTCTCTGTGCAATTGATATTTTGAATCAATTAAATTTTAAAATCAGCAAAGAAAATATTCTTGTTGGCATCGAAAAAGTTGTTGAAAATACAGGAATTACAGGAAGATGGCAAGTGCTTTCACAATCACCATTAACAATTTGTGATACAGGACATAATGTTGATGGAATCAGGGAAGTTGTAAGTCAGATTAATTCCTTATCCTTTTCAAAACTGCATTTTGTTTTAGGAATGGTAAACGATAAAAGCATTGATTCAGTGATGGAACTACTGCCAAAAAATGCAGAATACTATTTCTGTAAAGCAAATATTCCGCGTGGTTTGGATGCAAATGAACTTGCTCAAATTGCAGAAAAGAATGGATTAACTGGCAAAGTTTTTTCTTCTGTGGTTGAAGCAAAAAAAGCAGCCCAGAAAAATGCAAAAACTGATAATTTGGT
>JAIPBB010000231.1 GCA_021739805.1 Saprospiraceae bacterium
AATGCCAAAACAAAGACGAACAAAAAGACCAGGATAATCAAGACAAACAAGACCAACAACAGCAGCAGCAAAATCAGGATAAACAAGAACAGAAAGAACAACAAGACCAGCAACAGCAACAACAGCAAGGTCAGGAAAACAAAGAGCTTTCGAAAGAAGAAGCTGAACGCATGCTCGAAGCAATGAAAAACGATGAGAAAAACACTTTAGATAAAGTGAAGAAACAAAAAGTTAAAGTAGAAAAAACAACTATTGAAAAAGATTGGTAATTTTACTAAATAAATGAAACAGATAACGACCATATTACTTATTTTTTTAACATCTCTGGTGTTTGGTCAGGATTACTATGTTGATGTTGAACTCAGCTCATCAAATCCTTCTGTTGGAGACGAAATCGATATAACTTATAAACTTAAGTTTAAAGGCAATAGCGGTTCCTTCAACCTATCAGGACTTCAAATAAAACGCCCACAATATTCAGGATTTGAAATTGTTGATGAAAGATCAGGCATGAACCAAAGCTTTTCCTTTGGTGGCGGTGGCGGTATGGAATTATACCAATATATTGTTACATTAAAAGCTTTAAAAGAAGGGAATTTCTCATTTGGACCAATGGAATATCATTGGAATAATAAAGTTTATAAATCTCCAAATATTTCAATTGCAGTAAGTAAAGGCTCAGGAAATCAATCAGTAAATACATCTGGAGTAAATTCTGGAGATGTATTTGCTAAAATTTCAATTAGTAAAACACAAGCTTACCAGGGTGAACCAATTACTGTTTCGCTTAAAGTTTACAGCAAATTGAATATCGCAAACATTACAGATTATAAGCTCCCATCTTACACAGGCTTCTGGGCCGAAGATATTGATTTAGGTCAATTAAAAGTTAAAACTGAAGCCCTTAATCACGTTAAGTATAATGTTGTTGAATTTAAAAAATCAATTTTGTTTGCCCAGAAAAGTGGAACAATTGAAATCGAGCCATTGGAGGTTGAATGTGTGGTTCAAACAATTAAAACACGTAAACCACGGGATTATTTCGAGCAAATGCGTTGGGGAAACAGAGTTCAATATTACGCAAACATAAATAAACGAGTTACATCATCAAAAGTTAGTGTTAAAATTCTTCCCTTACCGACTTCAGGAAAGCCTGCTGATTTCTCGGGTATGATTGGTAACTTCACATTAAGCCCGGAACTCACACAAACTGAAATTGAAACTAATGATGCAACAAATCTTAAAATAAAAATTTCAGGTACAGGAAACATTAAACTAATCGATGAATTGGATTTTGATTTTCCTACAGATTTTGAAGTTTATGACCCGAAAATTTCAACAAATGTTGATGTGAATGGAGGTGGTGTTTCAGGAAGCAAATCATTCGATTATCTTATTATTCCAAGAAATCCCGGGACTTATAAAATCAAACCCGCATCCTTTTCTTATTTTGATATTAATGCTAAGGCATATAAAACTCTTTCTACTCCTGAATACACAATTAAAGTTGGAAAAGGCTCCGGAAATGCTTCAAATATTGTTACCACTAGTGTCAGCCAGGAAGATGTAAAATATATTGGAAGTGATATACATTATATAAAAACTAATGCTATTGTTCTGAAACCGATAAATATGTTTTTGTTTGGTTCTGATATTTTTTGGATTTTATTAATCAGTCCGGTTATTCTTTTTATTTTGTTTATCATAATCTGGCGAAAACAACTAAAACGCAGAAGCAATGCAGCTTTGATGAAGAATAAAAAGGCTACAAAAGTCGCACGCAAACGATTAAAAACTGCTTATTCATTTATGAAACAAAACGAAAAAAATAAATTTTTCGAAGAAATTTCAAGAGCCTTATGGGGTTATGTGAGTGATAAATTTGCTATCCCACTTTCAGAACTATCTATGGATTCAGCAAGCGATAAATTAACAGAAAAACATGTTAAAGAAGAATTAATAAAAACATTTATTGAAACATTACATAATTGTGAATTTGCCCGATTTGCCCCTGGTGATAAGGCAGATACAATGGAAAAAATATATAAAGAGGGTATTGAAACTATAAGTAAAATTGAAAGTGAGTTACGGTAATGTGGCTTTGAGCTTTGTAGTGGAAAGTACTTAAAGTGCCTAGAGTTAAATTGAAAAAACAAATTACAAAAATCAAATAACAAATAAATTACAAAAATCAAAAATTCAATGTTCAAAACAGCTTTGAAGAAACAAGTTAACATATTAGTCATATTATTTATACTGCTTACTCAATCGGGATTCGGTAGCAATTCAGCGACTGTTGATTCTGCGAATGCTGCATATGCAAAAGGTGATTATCAAAAGGCGATGACTCATTATCAAAGCATAATTGATAATGGCTATGAAGCTGCTGATTTATACTATAATCTAGGAAATTCCTATTTCAAAACCAGCGATATTCCTTCAGCTATTCTTTATTGGGAAAAAGCCTTAAAACTTAAACCAAATGATGAAGATATAGATTTTAATATAAAGGTTGCCAACACTTTGATTGCTGATAAAATTGAAGCTGTTCCTGATTTGTTTTTTAAAGAATGGTGGAAAAGCATGTGCAATTTGTTTTCATCAAACACATGGACAAAAATTGGACTTGCAACATTTTTTATTTTCATCGTACTTCTTGCCTTTTTCCGCCTATCACGAAGTCTGGCACTTAGAAAAGCAAGTTTTTGGATAGGAATGGTATTTCTCCTGTTTTCACTTTTAAGTATTGGATTTGCTTACACTCAACACAAAAATATTACAGCCCACAAAGAAGCAATTATTTTCACTCCAACTGTCACTGTAAAAAGCTCTCCAGATGAAAAGTCAACCGACCTTTTTGTGATCCACGAAGGTTTAAAAATTGAATTGCAAGATAATGTTGGTGATTGGTATAAAATCAAAATTGCCAATGGAAGTATTGGTTGGATTGAGGAAGGGGATTTTAGAAGGATTTAAATTACTTATTTTCCAGATAATTTTGAGCTTGCTTGCTTAAATACTTCTTTTAGTCAAATCTTTTTTAGAGTGATGAACAGTTAAAATATCAATTTGGTTTTTTGAGACAACTTTATTTGAACCATTTTTCTATTTCATTATCTAAATCTCTTTCTGATATTACATCTCCCTTTTCAGATTGCTGATTTCCAACTTCAATCTTTTCAATTAAAATAAGGCTTTCAACAAGTTCATCAATAGAAAAATTCTCCGGAAACTTATCAATATGTTTTTTAAGTTTTGTTTTTGTCAACATGATAATTCATTTAATATTCAAACAAAGATACAATCAAAATTTAAGTTTTAAATTGATTTTCAAAAAATTTGTAAAGTTTACTCCAAATCCATAATTATCAATAAATTTTCCTTAACTACATTAATCAACTGAAGCGGCAAATCACCTAATTTCCTGATTAATCTTTTATTATCAATTGCCCTGATTTGGTCAATCATTATATCACTATCCTGGAGCAAATTTGCATTTCCTTTCTCAAGATGTACTCTTAAAATTTCGGAATGATTCATTACATTTGTGGTAATTGGGCAAACAATTGTTGAAGGATGCTGAGTACGATTTAGTAAATCTGTTTGAACAATTAAGACAGTTCTTGTTTTGTCCGGCTTAGTTCCGATTTTTGGATTTAAATCTGCTAACCAAATTTCGAATTGTTTAATCGACATAATCAATCTCCTCAAAATCTTTAAGAATATTCATAGAGTCCTCTTTTACAATTTCTGACTCCATTCTAAGTTTTTTCTCTAAGAATAATCGTCTTTGAAGTTTATTATAATAATCAAGAGCCTCATTAATATAGCGGTTTCTGGGCTTTTTAATTCTTAAAAGAATCTTCTCGGTTTCTCCGAAAATTGAATCGTCTAATTTTAGTGATACTGTTTTCATAGGATGAAATTTAAACCACAAAGGCATATCTTTTTAGTATATCTGTCAAGTATTTACTAAACAAATACTAAAACTCACATTTATGCTTAAATTGTTTGCACAATCAAAATTTCCAATGGTAGCATTGGTTGGATTAGGAAAGATGATTTTTGGAGGATTTAAATATTACTCTTTCATCATCTTTAACACTCCTAATCCTCCTTCATCAGTTCTTATCTCAACGAAATAAACTCCTGAAGCTTCATTAATTTCAAACTTTAACAGATTGGTAGTTTCAAAACTTTGAGTTAAGACAATTTGACCTAGAACATTTCTTATCACAATATTTATATTGTTATAAGTTTTTCCTAAATCAATATTTAATTTGCCTGATGTGGGATTTGGATAGGCTTTAAAAGTTGGACTTATACTACTTTCTACGATTCCAACATTATTAATTGTAAAGCAAATTGATGTATCAACGCATGTATTTTCAGTAATTTCCACAGCATAACTTCCATTGGCAGTTGGGACAAAGCTTTGGTTTGTTGCACCTGATATCATAGAGTATGAATTATTACAATCCAACCATTGATAAGTTGCTCCGACAGCATTTGCTGTAAGGGCTATTCCGGTTTGCATTATTAATGTGTTAACAGTATCAATAGTTAAATTAATTGTCATAATACTATCGCAACCATGAGCATTTGGAATAGTGTCCATATAAGTTCCTGTTGTATCCCATGTGAAATTACCACTTGGAGATAAATAACTGAAACAGGATGTTGGATTAATTGTGGATGTTGTATTGTTGTTAATAGTAAGATTAACAGTTATTATACTATCACAACCTGTCGAATTTGGTATAGTATCAGTATATGTTCCTGATGTAGTCCATATTTGGTTGCCACTTTGAGAAGCAAAACTATTACATGCTGTTTCAGAAATTGTGCTTGTAGTGTTTGAGCATGTTTTCTTTCCTCTTAAAACAACATTATCAACACACCATGTATCTGACGAACTACTCGAACGAACTTTTATTTTTAATTTTATTTGAGATATTGTTCCCGGAAAAGAAATCCCACAAGTACTATAACCATAAGTTGTTTGAAGTCCACTTGATGATGGTTGAAAAGTCGCTGTATTGGATGGAGTATAATAAACTTCTGCAACACCTGTCGCACTATAAGCCCAAGTAGAATTATTGGATGTTGCTCCTTTGATAGTTAATCTATTGTTATAAGTTATACCATTATCCAGAGAATAAGAAACTTCAACATAATCGAGATTATCGGGACCACCTGAAGAACTACTTAAACTCATTGCAGCAAGCCTGAATCCTATCCATAATGAATCATAAATTGCTGGAATTAAAGTATTATTAAATTCAAGAATAGAACCTGCACTATTAGAATGAGTTTCCCATGCCTGTGAACCATTAATTCCGATTGGGCTATTAGCCGGGCTGGCACTATTAGTTGTATAACCACTTAGAAAAGTAGGTGAACCAGTATAAAACCATGCTGGAGACTGAGGATTAGTTTCAAAATCTTGTATGGCTAAGGTATCAATTATACTTTGTGAAAAACTGTTTTAGAATTAAATCCAAATAAAAAAGTAAAAAGAAAAATTACCATGATTAATAATGACTTTTTCATATCTTATAATTTTATATTTATAAACAATAGAATTTTCAAAATTACAATAAAATAGCATATTTTCAAAATTACAACTAAGCTGATATCCATTTTTCTTTATTGTAAATAAACAACATTGTCAAATTTTTATCAAATTCAAATTGCATAAAAGTTTATCTTTGTGCATTCAAAAAACCATCATTATGAAAAAAATATTACTTATTTCTCTGGCATTTTGCCTATCGCTAAATTTATTAGCCGGCCCCGGAGATACCACAACAATCCAGTTTTTCACTTTTGGTTCAACAAGAGATTCTGTTGTAAAATTTCCTTCAGATACTGTTAGTTTTGAAAAAGCTTTAATGTATTATACTTTAAAATGTAATCCTGCTCAAAGCCCTGCTTGTGGCGAATGGGATTATCTTACTTATACTTATTTGTATGAATACACAGGAGTTATGGATTCGGTTAAACAATGGCATGCAAACTACGAAGTCAATGGCAACAGCCCGGATTCTTTTATGTATAGTAATAATCCAACATATAATAGAACAGCCAGTTTTGAGTATTTCAATCAAACAATTCCAACCGATACTGCATTAATCGGATTAGGAAACGTATATGGTGCAATTCCTATCAGCAATACAGGAAAGGATGAAAGACTACTTTTCCTGTGGAAAAAAGCTGAGTTAATAAGTGCCGGACTAAACAGTGATTCAATTACAGGTATAAGATTAAATTTAAATAGCCTGGGAGGAACATTTAAAAATTTCACCTTAAAACTAAAAAACACTCAACTGGATTCAATTTATTATGACATTTCATTGATTGATGGATTCACCACTGTATATCAAAGAAATACAGTATTTACTAATAATGGCTGGGTTACAATTCCTTTTGCCTTTCCCTTTCATTGGATTGACACTTTAAATTTAATTCTGGATTTTAGCTATGAAAGTTATATTGGAACAAATGATTATGTATTTTATTCTGACACTTTAAATTTCAATTGTGGAGCTTATTCTGAAGAAGAAGATAATTTCCTTTCCTTTAATGGACCTGATTATGTTTCAATTCCTGTTGATTCAATTGCAAGAATAGATAGTTTGATTACTGTTTCTTGCTGGGTTTATGGAGATCCGCAAGTACAGCCGCAAAATGACATGTTATTTTACGCAAATGATGTAAACAACAATAGAGTTCTTAATGTTCACTATCCATGGGGCAATGGAAGTATATATTGGGATGCAGGAAATGTTGGTGGTTCTTACGACAGAATTAATAAAGCCACGACATCTTCAACTCAATATAAAGGTCAATGGAACCACTGGGCATTCACTAAAAACGTTCATACAGGTTCAATGAAAATTTATTTGAATGGGCTTATGTGGCATAGCGGAACTGGTTTAAACAGAGATATGAGTGGCATAGTTAATTTCAATATAGGTTCCGGGAAAGGGAATAATTTTTATGATGGCTATATTGATGAATTCAGAGTTTGGAATGTTGAATTAAGTCAAAGTGAAATCAGGCAATGGATGTTTAAAGACGTTAACAATACTCATCCTTTTTATTCAAACCTGGTAGCCTATTATAAATTTAATGAAAACAATGGATTTACAACTTCTGATTCGAGTCCATCAGGACTAACAGCTAATTTATATGGATTTCCTGATAGAATGAATTATGAAGGTAAGAATAGAATTAAAAATTTCACATTAATCAATCAAAGACCACAAATAGTTTTTGAAACCGGAAATTATAACCCTGCTAACCTTGATTCTGTTATTGTTATTGATTCGCTTATGAATCCTCAACAAATGCTTATCTTTTACAGTGATACTATTCATCCTTACACTCCAACTGATACAATTTATCCATGGCCTGTTTCATACAGTTATTTATTCGACTCTCTTGGAAATATTTATGATTCGACTTTGACATCTTATGATTCTTTGATTTACAAAACTATGCATTCATACTATGATCCTCCTTTTGAAATTGTAAATCGTTTTGAAATCGGAAGATTCATCACTCCTTATGGCAACGGTCTTGACCTTGGTCCTGATGGTTTCACTTGGGTTTTTGATGTTACAGATTATATGCCTTTATTAAAAGATTCTGTTCATATCAAAGCTGGAAACTGGCAGGAGCTGCTTGATTTGAAATTTTTCATGATTGAGGGAACGCCCGAAAGGAAAGTTCAGAAGATTGAGACTTTATGGAAAGGGAGTTTTTCTTTAAGCAACTTTGCAAACACCGTAACAGCAAAAACAATCTCCCCTGGCCCGGCTGCAAAGATGTTTAGATTGAAAACAAGAACAACCGGACATCAATTTAGTAATGCAACAAATTGTGCTGAATTTTGTCCTAAAATCCAAAGTGTAAAGCTTAACAACAACACAATTGCCAGTTGGCAAATTATTCAGGAATGTGCAGACAACCCACTATATCCGCAAGGAGGAACATGGATTTATGACCGAGCCGGATGGTGCCCGGGTGCAGAAGGGAAAACTCAAAACATTGAGTTAACATCTTATGTTACTTTAGGCGACACTTTTAACATAGACTATAATTCAGAATATGACCAATATGGAAATTATATTTTTGAAGGGCAGCTTGTAACTTATGGAAATGCAAACTTCCAAAATAATGCAGCAATTGAAGATGTAATCGCACCTAACAAATTTAAATACTATTTACGACACAATCCAATGTGCGGAAGACCAATTATCAGAATTAGAAACTCAGGTGCTGCAGATTTAACATCTTTAACAATCACTTACGGACCTGAAGGTGTAAATCAAGTTTATAACTGGACAGGGAATCTTAAATTCACAGAATCAACTGAAGTAACTCTTGATCCAATCGATTGGACAAATTGGACTCGAAATACAAGATTTACCGTAACCCTAAGCAATCCTAACGGAGTGCCTGATGAATATAATTTTAATAATTCAATGACAGTTGAATTTGAAACTCCACCTGAATATCCGAATGTATTTCAATTATGGCTTTATACTAACAAAACCGGAAATGAGACATCCTATACTTTAAAGGATGCTGCGGGTAATATTGTGTATTCCAGAAATAATTTATCAAACCAAACTTGGTATTAAGACACTTTTAATCTTCCAAGCGGATGTTATACTTTCCAAATTAATGATTC
>JAIPBB010000232.1 GCA_021739805.1 Saprospiraceae bacterium
TATCTTAGCACCATTTGGTGGTTTAGTGCCTCCGCCTGTACAGCGACACTGGTGGTTCAACCACTTTAGGTCTCCACCATCTTATTTACAGCATGCAGAACTTTTGCTTTCGCTGCCGATGTTCTGCTTCTCGGCACACCATGGTTTTGTGTGGTGCACTAAGTGCAGATTCGTTATTACAAGTATCCACGCATGAGATTTTATATCTGGCTGATTTTACTGCAGGTTGCGAAGTTGGATCCAAAATGGCACTTAAGCTGTCAAAAGGCTGGATTGCTATAAGATTATAAATACCGCTTATTGTTGATTCTTTATAAATTTTATAATGTTTTGTTCCTTGATTTGGTGTCTTTTCCCAAACCACCACATTTTGACCGGTGGCGGAATCAACCCCGACAATACAAATTTGTTCGTTATTGTAAGGCTGTTTAACAGTAATGTTTACAGTATTGGAAATGCCGGTGCAGCCATTTGCATCTGTAACAGTTACAAAATAACTACCACTTGTATCCACACTTAGCTGGGGATTTAACCATCCGGTATTCCATACACAGGAATATCCAATACCGGGGCTTAGCACAAGTGGAGAACCCATGCAAATAGTTTTATTTGTTCCAATATTTGTAATTGGGTTTAAATTTACTGTCAGGATTTTTGGTGCAGAATTTACAAAGCCACAAACATTAGTGATTTTGCAATAATATGTTCCGGCATCAGCTGTAGTTACAGAGCTTATTGAGTGGGTTGGAAGCGTTGCCCCACTTATTGGGTTAACTCCTTTATACCATTCATATAATATGGGTGTGCTTCCTGATGCATTTACTTCAAAATTCATAGATTTGCCTTCGCAACGCGAGGAATCTGATGATTGTGAAATAATGGAAATGGGTTCATTTACAGTCAATAAACTATCATTTGTTTCTGTAAATCCGCATGAGTTTGTTACACGGCATTTGTATTGCCCGGCATCTGAAGTATTTACCGGAGAAATGAGAAGCGAATTTGAGTTGGCTCCGGAAATAATATTGCCACCTTTATACCATTGATATGATGCTGAAAGAGATGAGTTTGCTACAGTACTGAATAATGCACTTTGCCCGGCACATTTTGTAAGATTTGTGGGTTGAGAGGTAATTTGTGGTGGTGAGTTTACAGTTACAGAAACAATATTAGTACTGTCTAATCCACATATGTTTGAAGCTTTGCAATAGTAATTCCCTGATTGGCTTGTGTCAATTGATGACAAATTTAAAGATGTGGTATTTTGACCCGGAACTATAGTTCCGCTTTTATACCATTGATAAGATAATGGAGATGTTCCGGATGCATAAGCCGGAATAACAAGATTTTGCCCTTGACAAATGGTTGATATCGGGATTATACTTGAAACAATTGCTTTGGTATTTAGCATCAGGCTTGCTCCGTTACTTTGAACCGAGGTACACATATTACTTACAACACAATAATAATTCCCTGCATCATTTTGCACCAAACTATTGATAGTGAAATTTGGACCGGTTCCGCCGGATAAATTGCCATTAAGGTTTTTCCATTGGTATATTAATGGGGCAGAACCATTTGCATTAACAGAAAAACTGACTGAATCGCCAATGCATTTAGTTTGTGTAACTGGATGCATTAGAATAGCAACAGTATCAAATACTATCAGCCTGGCCGAATCGGAAATAAGTATCCCGAATGGATTACTTAATTCACAATAGTAATAACCCGCATCAGACAAAGCAACTGCAGGAATTGTAAGATTCATTGTAATGGCTTGCGGAATAACCTGACCATTTTTGAACCATCTTATATTAGCTTGCAAACTTGTAGTTAGGGTAAATGTTGCTGTTGTTCCAATACATTTTGATTGACTAACAGGGCCACTAATAAATCGTGGATGAAGCTGCACCTCACAGGCTCCAATATCTATAGTATCAGCCACTACCCTGGGATTTCCATTATAATCTGCAGTTCCCGATTCTGATATGTTTATCGGAACAAGGCCAGCATTTATACATGGAGATGTTGATTTCAGATTCCAGTTTGCGGATAAACCATCATAATTAACACCTGCACCCAGAGAGGGTGCTAGGAATTCAGGATTTGATGTGATATTATTTTGCCAAACTCCGATTTTATTTGAGAATGTAATGCTATTATACCCATATTCGATATTATTATTATAAAAGTTACAAATCGTACTTAATTCAAGTGCAAATTGTGAACAATATGCCCCCCATGATAAGGTTCTGTTAAAATATACTATATTGTTTTTTAAAGCAACCTGTGAGCCCATAATATATAATCCTCCGCAAAAACTGGCATAATTGTTCACTATTAAATTATTAATGATTTGAGCATTTGCATCATAAAAATATATCGCTCCGCCATAATCCGCTGAATTGTTACAAATAACTGAATTACGAATCACTATATTACAATTTTCAGCGTAAATTGCACCTCCGTCTTGCACGGACATATTATTAGAAATCAAACAATTAGAGATCAGAAAATTGGGTGTGTTCTGAATATAAAGAGCACCTCCATCCCGATCTTTGTTTTTTGCATATATTAATTTACAATAAACCAATTTTACTGTATCTGTCATCAGTGCTGAACTTTCAAAAACAATTCCTTTCCAACCTCCAGCATCAAGAGTTGCATTACTGAAATTGGAAGTATCCGTAACAGAAAATGAAATCATTTGATTTTTTGTGCCAACCGCAAGCAACCTACCTTTTACAGTAATACTATAAGGCCCAGTGAATTGAACAAATGTTCCAGGTGCTATGGTTAGAGAAATACTATCATTAACAACAACATTACAATTGACTCTAATGGTGTCAGCGTTCCAATTTGTATTTTGTGAAATAATACATGGAGAAATGATGTTTCCTTGAAATTCAAATGCTCCGATGTCAATAATTCCGTTTTTAATTCTTTGATTTCCGATAAGGTCAAATGGTGACATAGCAAGTCCAACTGTATCAGGCGTTCCTTTGTTTATACATGAAGATAATGAATCAATTGACCAGTTGGCAGATAATGCGTTAAATCCAGCACCCTTTCCACTTGTTTGGTTAATAAATCGTGGCGTTGCGTTTATATTATCCTGATATGCACCATTATAATTAATTCCTGCACCTGCTCCGGTAAATAAAGCCTTGTCCCCTAATATATCACAGAAATAAAATTTCGGGTCTGATGAATTATCATCTAAATGCACCTCATTAGGGTTGGCAGAAGTAGTCTTTGTATTTCCTGCAATAATACAATTTTTAAATACCGGATCCGAATTTCCATTAAGATAAATTCCTCCTCCCTGAGATGATGCATAATTGTTTGAAATAGTATTATTAATAAATTCTGTAACTGATTGCCAGCAATATATTGCCCCACCATTATTTGCTGAATTATTCGCAAATAAATTGTTTGTGATTTTAACACCATAAGAAAAAGAAATATACATAGCTCCGCCATAGCCATTAGCAGAATTATTGATAATTTTATTCTCTAATATTTCACCTCCATTGCAAGCAAGAAGAGTCAATCCACCACCACTAGTGCCTGTATTAAAAGCTATTGTATTTCCTGAGAACTTACCAAAAGTCCCACTAAAAAAAACAGCACCACCATTATGACTAGTACAGATATTATTAGAAAAAATATTATTAGAAATAGTGGCAATTCCATCGTTAACACATAAAGCTCCTCCCGGATGTGTTGTTGATTTATTATTTGAAAATCTCGAGTTTGAAATTCTAACCTTGTTGAAATTAGAAATACCAAGTACTCCTCCCAGATACATACTATTGCTGCCCCTGTTTCCATTAGTAAAAATACAATGTTGAAAAATTGACGAATCATTGGCAGTTGAAGTGTTGTCAAAATATATTCCTTCCCAACCTATAGTTGGATTAAGGGATGTAAATCGAATGGAATCAGATTGATTTCCAATAGCTAATATTCGACCATTGACAGTTAGATTATAATATCCCTGTGCCACAACATTTGTCCCGGATGCAATAGTCAAAGTCACCCCATTATTAATAGTTATATCACCTATGATTTTCACGGTATCAACTGCCCATGTGGTGTTGGTGGAGATATTTCCACTAATGCTGATGTTTGAGGTATAAGCATTATTACAAAGGCATAATAATAACAAACTTGACAATAAATATGTAAGATTTGTTTTCATATTTTTATTGATTAATTAATAATTAACTACCTATATTTATTTACTGCTACAAAAACACAATAGGAAAGGCTAATATTATTATGATTCATAGATTCGTGTCCAGATAATAATAAAATAAAGAATACTAGAGATTTGTCTGTAAAAATAATAATAATTTTTAAATATTATATATTTATCTAAAACTATTTTCATTGACCAATTTATGGGTATCTCTTCAACTAAATTTAAAATTTCTTTTAAGAAATTCCTCTAATAACTGCAAATCTTCAATAAGAAATCTGCCTGCTGGCAAAGCAGAGTTCGATGTCGCCCCACTTGGGCCCACGAAAAAAAGACTTTGAAAATTTTCAAAGTCTTTTTTTTTTTTTGTATAAAATCGCATTAACTTCTGGTCTTATTAAAATATAAATTGCAATAAACTTGCTTATTATAAAAATAATTGATTACATTTATACCAAGTTCATCCTACCGTTTGGAGGAAAGAAATCGAAAAACGCTTAACCATTGATGTTATGCGTTTTTTGCATTTTATAATTCATCATCTAAGCTTCTTTTTATCTTTAATTTTAACAATATTATAACCCAAATCTGCAAGTTGGGCTACAAGTTGACTTCCTAATACTGTCTCCGGCTGCATGTTAGCCATAAAATCTATCTTCCTCCCAATTATTGGGATTATTAATAATATAATTCTTTATACGATTGTATTCGATATCATTCCGAATAATATGGTCATGAAAATTTGGTTGAAAAAAATGATTATTTCTATTATATTTTTGTATATCCAAATTATTTTCATCAATATAATTATCAATTTTTGTATTTATCGCTGATTTAAATCCTGCCATAAATGATGAAATGGATTTTGGTTTTCGGTTAAATTCGGTTTGGTAGGGGGATATTTTGTCGGATTGGGTGTGGGTTTGACCGTGGGATTGTTGATTCGATGGTTGGTTCAATTCGACGGGGGTTTGGGCGGTGGGTCGTGACGTGGATTGTGCGGTGGGTTGTAGAGACGCACGGCCGTGCGTCTCTACATGTTCCCCATCCAAACCGTGTTCCCCATCCAAACCGTGCGTACCATCCAAATTGTATTTCCCATCCGTTTCATCCAAATCATCCAACCCGATTTTTGTTTTATTCAATATTATTATTGCGTGGATATGGTTTGGCATTATTACAAATTCATCCAAAAACAATTCGTTTCGTAATTCAAATGATTTTTGCCATTCGGTTTCTACGATTTTACCAAAATCGGATAATATCATTTCATTTTTTACAATGCGACCCAAATTACAATCACGGTTTTGTGTAACAATGGTAATAAAATAAATACCATCGCCAGAATAATCCCAATGGGGCATTCGATGCGATTGTATGCGATATTTATTTTGAAATTTATCCATTACACAAACATTTTTTGTAATAGTCCCTTTTTCCACTGCTCAGTTTTTTCAATCTGCTTTTGGCTCCCACTCCTGCGAATCCCTTCGTGTGGGTTGGTTAATTTATAATTTCTACTCATAAGATTACACATATAATTAGAATCTTAATTGTAATATGGTTTTTTGTTTTAGTATGAAAAGTTTAATTCTGTGTTTCTTTTAAACCACCTGATAGCATTGTTATGTAGCGGATTTAAGATGTGTAAGCTAGCTGCAAACTTCAAAATTCAAAATTCTGTGTTCGATGTTCATTATTCCAGAATCACTTTCTTCTCAGTACTCCCATCATCATATATTTCAATGTATGGGATGTTTTTCTTTGGATAGATAATTTCTCTTCCTAATAAATCTATTATCTTGATTAACTTCCTGTTGGGATTTGGAATAAGGATTTCTTTAATAAATGTAGTATTTCCATTTCCATCTGTTTTGATTAGGTATATATCACCATCCTTAGTACCAGTAATAACATATCCACCATCTGTAGTTTGTTGAACTGAGTATCCTATATCTTCAGCTTGTCCACCGTAGGTTTTTAGCCATAGTATATCACCCATACTATCTGGTTTTATTAGGCATATGTTCTCATAAAAACATCCAGTAATTATAAATCCCCCATCAGTGGTTTGTTTCACTGAATATCCTATTCCTTTTTGTTGGTATCCTCCATATGCTTTCGTCCACAAAGTATCTCCATTACTATCTGTTTTGATTAGGTATATATCTGAATGTCCCGAATTATTTGTAGTATATCCAGTAATAATATATCCTTTATCAGTAGTTTGTTGAACTGAGTATCCAATATCACTCCAACCTCCACCATAAGTTTTTGTCCACAAAGTATCACCGATACTATCTGTTTTGATTAAGTATAAATCAAAACCGTTACTAATTGAAACATGAGCACCAGTGATAATGTATCCTCCATCTATGGTTTGTTGGACTGAGTAGCCGGCATCATCATGATTTCCACCATAGGTTTTTGTCCATAAAGTATCTCCAATACTGTCGGTTTTAATTAGAGATACGTATTCATAACCATTATTATTACCATTAGTATTACCAATACCAGTAATAATATACCCACCATCTATGGTCTGCTGAATAGAAGTACCTTGACCTTCATAATTACCTACATTATATGTTTTTGTCCATAATGCATCACCAATACTATCTGTTTTGATTAAATAAACTTCAGGATTTCCATTATATGTAGTCGAACCAGTAACAATATACCCTCCGTCTGTAGTTTGTTGACCTGAAAATCCCATAATCAGAGAATCTCCACCATATGCTTTTGTCCATAATGTATCACCACTACTATCTGTTTTGATTAGGTAAACATCTGGATTGGTATTTGAAAAAGTGTAACCAATAACAATATATCCACCATCAGTGGTTTGTTGGACTGAATATCCTATACCAGTTCCATAAGTCCTTTCCCATCCCTGGCTGAAAGCAAATGTTGGGATTAGCAAAAACAGAATTAATATTTTTTTCATAATACCTTTTTTTAGAAATTAAACAAAGTGAAAAGAACACTATAAAGATAAGTATAATTTCAACATAAAACTCATTAATTCCAATTAAATATTTAATAAAAAAACCTCCCAATTTCTTAAGAGGTTTAAGAATAAAATATTTTTTGTCTTCAGTTTTATAAGCCATAAACTCTTGGGATTTTTTCAAGATAACATTGATTTTCTGGTTCGTTCCCGATAGCTATTGGCACAGGTGAGTCCACATAAACAGAAAAGAGAGTGAACACAATATCGAAAACTCTCTTTTTGTTTTCCCTCAGATTATGGAAAAAATATAGTAAACGATTTATCTCATTGTTTACAATCTGAATTATCATATAATTGTAATAGTTTAACTGTTAACATTTATTTAGAATGAAAATAAATTCGTGATTATTCTTAATTTTTAGTAAACTTTTTTACATTAAAAGTTGTCTATTATTTATACTTAAATAACTTCCAACGCCATGAAAAAATATTTACTTATTACATCATTTCTATTTTTTGCTTATATTAATGCCCAGTCTTACCCTCAATGGTTATATTATTCTAATGGTAGTAGAGTTACTTGTATTGAAGAGAATGGTAATTCTATCTGGGTTGGAACCTCTGGCGGTCTTGTTCAAATTGACAGGCAGACTATGCACAAAACCTTTTACAATAAAGTAACTTGTGGAATTCCATTTAATGTGATTAAGAAAATTTTCTTCGATGCTCAAAACCGGATGTGGGTAATAGGTAATTCTATAGATATTCAGCTTGCAATGTACGATGGTAATGCATGGACATCATTTAGAATCCCTGAGTTTGGTCAGCAATATAGCCTTGATTTAATTGATATTGTACAAACAACGAGTGGTGACTTTTGGGTAGCCGAAACTGAAGGATTAGTTTATATTGATAAAAATTTTCAGGCTATTAATGGGCTGGTTGATATAAATGCTTCCAATTGCAATAACGTTGGTAGGGTTAGCTCCATTGAATCTGATAATGCCGGAAATGTATATTATGCATACTTAAGTTACTGGGGTATTAAAATAATGAATGCTCAAGGCATTACAAGTCCTATGAGTTTCCCTGATTTGGCTGAAGGAGAAATCGTTAAATTAGAATTTGATTCACAAGGGATATTATGGGCAGGCTCTCAATATACAGGTTATGTCTATCCGTCAATAGGAGGAGGAGAAGCATCATATTTAAATAATGGTACCTGGAATTTGATAAATGCTCCCGGAGTAAATATCAGTCATGTATATGATATTTCATTTGGAAGTAATGGAGAGGTTTTTATCGCCACTTCAGGAAATGGAATTATTTCCTTTAAAAATAATCAATACAACTTTCTTACTCTAAATCATGCAGATGTTGATACAAACTGGACTACCACTGTTCATTACGATCAAGATGGTACACTTTGGTTTAGTACCCTAAACTATTTATATCGATTGAAAAACAATACAATTCAAAAAATTAATGTTTCCAATTCGGGGCTTACAACAAATGATGTAACAGTTTAT
>JAIPBB010000233.1 GCA_021739805.1 Saprospiraceae bacterium
TATATGGATGCAAATGGCAATTGGCATACTCGACAAGTTTTTGATGGATATAGATATACACATGCAATAGTTGCTGCTTTTGATAAAGATGGTGAGCGACTTTGGGATAACACCTTTGAAATAATGAATGTTCTTTCTTTTAATCTAAAGGAAAGAGTTAAAGTTCTAAGGAATAGTGAGGATGATGAGATTGTTTTAGTTTATAGTTATGGCGGCCAGCTCAATTCTAAAGTAATTGAAGGTTCAAAAGTAGTTGAAAGAAAACAAACCACTAAATTGGAAACAAAGAATGAAAAGGACAAAGTGCTTTCGAATTATGATTCCGATATGGAATATTGGTACGACAATTACTTTATAACCTGGGGATATCAACGAATTAAGGAGAAAGGTAAAGGATTATTAAATAAAAAACGACAGGTTTTCTATTTTACTAAAATTGCATATAATTGAGCAATAGCAATAAAATCAGCAATGAATCATGCTCCATTGCTGATTTATGACATTTTTGCCCTATGAAAACAACTTTTATTTACGACCCGATTTTTCTGAAGCATGATAGCTACGGGCATCCGGAATGTGCAGCCAGGCTTAATTCAATAATGGCAGAATTAAAAAGCCAAAACTTGCTAAAATCATTAATTCAATTACCAGCAAGAAAAGCTAGCTTTGAAGAACTAAAAATGGTTCATACAGAAAATCACATTAAAAATGTTGAGAAAACTTGTTTGAACAATATCGGATATCTTGACCTTGACACCTATTGTAATTCTTATTCGTATGATGCGGCTTTGGTTGCTGCCGGAGGAATAATTGATTTAACAAAAGCTGTTATTTCAAATGAGATAGACAATGGTTTTGCAATTGTTCGTCCCCCCGGACATCATGCTTTTCCGAACAGGACTATGGGATTTTGTATTTTCAACAATATTGCTTTAGCTGCTAAATTTGCCTTGACAAACGAAAATATAAAAAGAGTTGCAATTGTTGATTATGATGTTCATCATGGAAATGGCACTCAGGATATATTGATAAATGACCCAAATGTTTTGTTTATTTCTAGTCACCAATATCCTCATTATCCCGGCACAGGCCATATTAATGAAATTGGGATGGGAAATGTTGTGAATATTCCTTTTCCTTTTGGAGTAGGGGATGAGGGACTAAAAAAAGCTTATACTGAAGTTGCCTTTCCTTTGATAAGAAATTTTGCTCCTGATTTAATATTAGTATCTGCCGGTTACGATGCCCATTGGAGAGACCAACTTGCAGGACTGAATTTTTCTCTTGAAGGATTTTCCTGGATATCAAAAGCTGTAGTTGAGTTAGCAAATGAAATTTGTGATGGAAAAATAGTTTTCAGTCTTGAAGGTGGTTACGATTTGGAAGTTATTGCAAATGCAGTTTCCAACGATATAAAAGCTTTATTAGGCAATGATGATTTACTTGACCCTATTGGAAAATCAGGTCAAACAGAACCAGATATTACTGATTTGATTTATCGATTGAAAATACTTCATGGATTGATTGTGGATATGGATACTTAGTCTAATTTTACTTTATAAATATTCAGTAACAAAACTCACCAAATTTCGTTTCAATTAGCTAGTGTATAATTCTCGTAAATTAATGCTAATTTTACTGAATAATTTGTGCTTTGATACGATTTAAACTTTTTCATAAAACTATTCTTTTTTTTCTGCTTGCAGTTCTCATTGCATGTAATCCAACTCGCCGTTTATCCAACGACCAATTTCTATTAACAAAAAATAAAATTAAAGGTTGCCCTAAGGAAATTGATGAAGATGAAGTTAAATCATTTATTAAGCAAAAACCAAATAGGAAAATTCTTGGAGTTTTTCGATTCCATGTAGGCATTTATAATGCTGCCGACCGAATGGATGATAAAAAGGAAAAGAAAAATCGAAAGACTGACAAGTGGAAACAAAGGAGAATAAAAAAAGGAAAGAAAATTGATCCTGAAAAAGAGGAAAGAAAAAGAGAACGTTCGTTAAAAATTTATCTTCAGAAAATTGGTGAAGCACCCGTAATTCTTGATACAACATTAACAGAAAAATCTGCCCAGCAAATTAAATATTTTCTTAATAGTAAAGGCTATTTTAATTCAATAGTTACTGATTCTTGTCGACCACCACGGTTTATAAAAAAGAAACGACAAGTTGCTATTTATAACATTCAGGCAGGGAAACCATATAAAATTCGTGATATTAAATATTCAATAAATGATAGCCTTATTGAGAATTATGTTAATATTTTTAAAGATAAATCAATTCTTGTTAAAGATAAAAAATTTGACATAGACGATATTGATAAGGAAAGAGACAGGATAAGTAGGAGTCTCCGAAAGTTAGGGTTTTATTATTTTTCAAAAGATTTCATTCGATTTAAAATTGACAGCACCCTGAAGTCACATCAAATGGATATACTTATTGTGATAAATAAAAATTCACACAGATTAAAGGAGTTTCCTGACTCAGTAGTATATGAAAATCATAAGAGATATAAAATAAACGATATTCTCATTTATCCCGATTATTATCCATTAAAATCAGATTCAATTTTGCACGACACATTGATTTACAATGATGATGAAAAGGGACAATTTTATTTGCTATATTTAGATAAATTAATGTACAAACCTAAAACCTTGCTTCGTTCCATAACATTTAAAAAAGGTGAGTATTATAATCTTGAGAATGTTGAACAAACTTATAAAAGATTCTCCGATTTAGCTAATTTCAAATTTATCGACATTCAATTTGTGAATATTGCAAGTGATACAAATACAAATGAAAATCTTTTAAATTGTATTATTAGACTTACAAGGGATTATAAGCAATCTTATGCAATTGAAACAGAGGGTACAAATTCATCAGGAGACCTTGGTGTTGCAGGAAATCTTGTGTTTCAAAATAAAAATGTTTTTGGTGGTGCTGAAATTCTAAATCTTAAGGCAAAAGGTGCAATGGAAGTACAGCGGATTGTTGGTGATGATTCGCAGGAAGATGTGATAAATTCTTCAATTTTACCTTTCAATACTTTTGAAGCCGGGGTTGAAGGAAGTTTAAATATTCCGGGATTTCTTTCGCCTATTAAAATGGAAGATTTGAGAAAAAAATATGATTTTAAAACAACAGTAACAACCGGATATAATTACCAAAAAAGACCCGATTATACACGCTATATTGCAAACCTTTCTTTTGGCTATAACTGGAGTACTTCTAAAAACTCAAGGCATGTTTTTAATCCGGCTGAAATAAATTCAATTAAAATATTTCCTAGTGATACATTCAATGAAAAAATAAAATCTTATGATCAAAAAATTCAAAACTCATATAAAGACCATCTAATCATGGGTGGTAAGTATAGTTGGATATTTACAAATCAAAAGATTAATAAATTAAGCGATTTTGCTTATTTCAGGATTAACGGAGAGTTTGTTGGTAATTTTCTTTATCTGGCAAATTCATTGACAAATTCCCAAAAGGATGATGCAGGAAGCTATACTTTGTTTAGCATCAAATATGCACAATACCTAAGAAGTGATTTTGATTTTAGATATTTCAATTATTTCGGGCAGAATAAAACTTTAGGCTTTCGTTGTGCTTTTGGTATGGGGATTCCTTATTTGAACATGGAAGTTTTACCTTTTGAAAAGAGTTTTTATGTTGGAGGTGCAAACGGCATAAGAGCTTGGCGTATCAGGGATATTGGGCCGGGAGCTTTTCAGGATCCAAATTCTACAAGTTTTGATAAAACCGGTGACATTGGACTTGAAACAAGTCTTGAACTTAGGTTTCCAATTTATAAATTACTGGAAGGAGCTGCTTTTATTGATGCCGGAAATGTGTGGTATAAAAACAAAAATTCTCAATTCCCCGGAGCAGAATTTCAATTCGATAAGTTTTATAAACAAATGGCAATTGGTTGGGGACTGGGAGCAAGGTTCGACTTTTCGTTTTTTATTATCAGAACTGACTTTGCTTTGAGAATGCACGACCCCTCAGAACCGGAAGGCGAGAGATGGATTATCAAAGACTCAAAAATAAAGTATATTAATTTTAACTTTGGAATAGGATATCCTTTTTAATTGCCTGGAGTGCCTAGAGTGAGCTAGAGTTTGGAGTGCCTGGAGTTTCAGGTTTCAGGTTTCAGGTTTCAAGTTTCAAGTTTCGCACTTCGACTCAGTATTAAAGTTTGGAGTTATTAGATTGTTATTAAGTTGTCATTAAGTTGTCATTAAGTAGTCATTAACTAGTCATTAAGTAGTCATTCAATTGTAAAAATTACAAATAATGACGCGAAGCAAATGACGCAAAGCAAATGACGCAAAGCAAATGATATGAAATAAATGACACTAAGTAAATGACACCCGCAGGGTAAATGACACAAAGTAAATTACTAATTTTACATTAAGATGCAATCCATAGAAGTCAGAAAATTATTGTTAGAAAATTTCCCTTACGAACCAACTATTGGTCAGGATATTCTTTTGAGTCAACTTTCTGATTTTATTATTAGCAATGACGAAAAATCTCTTTTCCTTCTAAGAGGCTATGCAGGTACAGGAAAAACTACAATCGTAAGTTCATTGGTAAAAGTTTTACCACTTATTAAAAAACGTTCGGTTTTACTTGCTCCAACAGGAAGAGCAGCAAAAGTTTTATCTAGCTATTCAGGTAAAAGAGCACATACTGTCCACAGGAAAATATATTTTGCAGTTACTTCAAAAGAAGGAAATATTGTTCTCACTTTAACCAAAAACAAACACAAAGACACAATTTTCATTGTCGATGAAGCATCGATGATTACTGATTCAATAGCTTCCCCGGGAGCATTGTTTACCGGACGCTCCTTGCTCGACGATTTGATACAATATGTTTATACAGGCGAAAATTGTAAAATCCTTTTTATTGGTGATAATGCTCAGCTTCCACCTGTTGGTTTGACGATAAGCCCTGCACTTGATGTTAAATATTTGAAAACTTCTTATAATTTGAATATTGAAGAATTTGAATTAACTGAGGTAGTTCGCCAGGCTCAGCAAAGTGGTATTTTGATGAATGCCACAAATGTTAGAGAAAAAATTAAATACCAAAATACTGATTTTCCATACTTCTCAGTTGAGCCTTACAAAGACATTATTAAGTTGATGGGAGTTGATTCGGAAGATGCTTTAAATGACGCATACTCTTCAGGTGGTTTAGAGAATTCGGTTGTGATTACACGTTCAAATAAAAGAGCAAATCAATATAATCAGGAAATACGAAGACGAATTCTTTATCGTGAAAATGAAATTGAAGCAGGTGATTTTTTGATGATTGTAAAGAATAATTATTTCTGGCTACCCGAAGATTCAAAAGCAGGATTTATGGCGAACGGAGATATTGTTGAGCTTTTAAGAATAAGCAAAATTGAAGAATTATATGGTTTTCGTTTTGCCGATGTAACTATCCGTATGATTGATTATCCTGATGAAGATGAACGTGAAGTTAAAATAATTCTTGATACAATATCAGCAGATGCTCCGGCACTGAAACAAGCCGACAATAACAGGCTCTATAATGAAGTTCTCCAGGATTATATGGATTTACCATCCCGATTTCTGCGTTCACAAAAAATGAAAATAGATCCATATTTCAATGCTTTACAGGTAAAGTTTGCTTATGCTCTTACTTGTCATAAAACCCAGGGAGGACAATGGAATACAGTTTTTGTTGACCAGGGCTGGCTCACTGATGAAATGATTAATGTGGAATATATGCGATGGCTTTACACGGCACTAACACGTGCAACGGATAAACTTTATTTGGTTAATTTTAAGGAGGAGTTTTATCATTTTACTTGATTTTGATAGAAGTTTATTTAACTTTGTGGTAGTGTGTCATAACAATATTAAAGTTGATTGAAAGAATATTAGTTATGATATAATTAAAAATATCAATAGTGATAGGATTATTATAGCCTAATAATTATCGATAAAAAGTTGATATAGTATGGTTGTTGACGCAAGTAAGGAAGTTAGTGACACAAGAATTGACTTTAAATGTAGATTTATAGGCATTAAAGACTATAAAGCAGTTTTATATGCTTATATAGCTATAAAGTAACATTATAGGTTTTAAACTAGATAACGAAAATAAGTTTTAAAGAAAAACAAATATGGTAAAAGCTGTAATATCTGGAGATATTGTATCATCTACAAGTTTAAGTGATGCAGGCAGATTATTAATTGAAGATAGACTTACAGTATTATTAAGAGATTTAAAACAGGAATATAATGTTTATGGACGCATTGTTAAAGGTGATTATATTGAATGTGTACTAGATGAACCTTATGATGCATTAAGAGTTGCCCTTGCAATAAAGAGTTTTGTAAAGTCAATTCCTATTGAAGAGACCTTGCATTATAAAAACAACAATAGAGTTAAACACTTTAAGATTCATGGTGTTAGACTTGCTATAGGCTATGGTAATTTAAGTCGCTATGATGCCGATAAAGGAATTATTGATGGAGAAGCTATTTATCTTTCAGGTAGAGCAATTGGTGAGACATTTAAATATCATAAGGAACGTATAGTAATAAAAAACACATTGTATTTTGTTTCAAATAACACAAATTTAAATAAAGAATTCGAACCATTATTATCATTGTTAGATGTTCTAATAGGTAAAGCTACATCAAGACAATGCCAAGTGCTATACTTGAAATTAATGAATTATAATGAAGATTCTATTGCTGCTAAACTTAAAATTAATCAATCAGTAGTAAATCAACACTCAACAAGCATTGGATGGAATGCTATAGATAAAGCAGTTAAACATTTCAGTTTTGTAATTAAACACAATTAAAATGGATATTTGGCAATTCCTAATTTTACAGTTTATAGCTCACCTACTTACAGATTTTTTTCTACAACCTAATAGAAAGGCAAGGGAGAAAAATGATATAGGTTTTAAGAGCAAGTTTTTGAAATGGCATATTTTAATAGCTTTTATATTATCTTGGTTATTATCATTACAAATAAATTTTATAATAGGAGCTTTGGCCATAGCAATATGTCATTGGATTGTTGATGGACTAAAGAAACATATAAATAATAATACTAAAATAGGAAGGTATGCTTTTTTTATTGATCAGGTTTTACATCTATTATTTATTGTATTATTTGTTTTTCTTTTTGACAAATATCTTGAAATAGAAACCTTATTAAATATTGCAGTCAATATTAAATATTTATTATTAATTGCATTATATGTTTTATGTTTAAAACCAGCGAATATCTTTATTAAGGAAGTATTTAATGCTTTTCAGATAAGTATTTCCGAAAATAATGACTTGCCAAATGCAGGCAAGTTAATTGGGATAATAGAGAGGTTGTTAGTTCTGACGTTTGTTGTACTTAATCAGTATGAGGCTGTTGGTTTTTTAATTGCTGCTAAATCTATTCTACGATATAAAAGTGAAGACTCATTAAAAACTGAATATGTACTCATAGGAACAATGTTAAGTTTTGGAATAGCTATTTGTTTAGGAGTGATTTATCATTTAATTTAATCTGAAATTCCCTAACCCTCACCCCATAATACAAATGCCCATATTCTTTTCCATCAAAATCAGCAATATCAGGTAAATGTCCCCATTTTTCAAAACCAAACTTTTCTAAAAGTTTTATGCTTGGCGTATTGTGTTCGAGTAGTATGGCGATAAGATTTTTGAATTCGTATTTGTGAGCATTTTTAATCACATAATCCATAAGTTTGGATGCAATTCCGTTTCTTTGAAAATCAGGATGAATATAATAACTAACCTCAGCAACATATTGCAATGCCATTCGTCCGCAACGATAAGGGCTTAAAGAAATCCATCCTAAAATTTTATCATCTGATTCAGTAACAAAAACAGGGTATTTATAATCATTATGTTCACTAAACCATTCTTCTCTTTCTTCAATACTTATTGGACAAGTATGAGCAGTGGATTTTTTGGAGGGAATAGCAAGATTGTAGATTTCGTTAATCTGAACAAGATCATTCGTATTTGCCAATCTGATTTTCATTTAACCTTAAACTTTAAACCTGAAACCACACTTTGGCTTCGCTCAGTGTTCAATATATGGTCATTGAGCGAAGTCGAAATGAAACCTGAAACCCTTGCACTGAGAGTCGAAGTGTGAAACATATTATAATTTCCTCATAATCATCAACCCATCCCGCAAAGGAAGAATCATATTCTCAACTCTTTCATCATTCTGAACCAACTCATTAAAAGCTACAATTCCTAATGTTTCTGTGTCTTTTTCTGAAATAGTTTCAGTAACTTTTCCACTCCATAAAACATTGTCGGCAATAATAAATCCACCCTTTTTGACTTTGTCAATAATCATCTGAAAATAATTGCTGTAGTTTTCTTTGTCAGCATCAATAAAAACCAAATCGAATTCTTCATTTAGCTTTGGTATTATATCCAGAGCATCTCCAATATGAAGTTTTACTTTATCTTGAATCCCTGATTTAGCAAAGTATCTACTTGCGATATCCTCTAATTCAGCGTTTTTTTCTATAGTGTGAACTTGTCCGTTTTATGATAAACCTTCGGCAAGACAAATTGTTGCATATCCTGTATAAGTCCCAACCAC
>JAIPBB010000234.1 GCA_021739805.1 Saprospiraceae bacterium
AACTTCTCTTTCCCTGCTCGAAAGATTGCTTAATTTATCGTCAGTAACATTATTTCCCTGTTTTGCACTATTAACATAGCTTTTAAGTATAGTATCGGAAATTGATTTGCTAAAATATTCATTGCCATTATTGATTTCGTTTATGGCAAGAAGCAATTCATCACGAGTTGTATTTTTAGGGAGATAACCATTAATTCCGGCTTTCAATGCATTGAAAATAAAATCTTCGGAAGTGTACATCGAAAGCATTAAAATTTTAATTTTGGGATAATCACTTCTAATGATTTTTGAAACTTCAATACCTGACATTTTTGGTAAGGAAATGTCTAAAAGAACAACATCAGGGATTTGTGTTTTAAGAATATTAAAAAACTCATAAGCATCTTTTGCTTCACCAATTATTTCAATTCTGGGACTGTCAGCTAAAAGTGATTTAATGCCATCTCTCACAATCTGATGGTCGTCGATTAGAATGATTTTTATTTTACTCATGGTTATTCCGGTGTTACTATTTTGTGTATTAACTTTTTTCAGTGCCTAGAGTACTTAAAGTTTTTTAGGACTTCACCATTTAAAATTAGTTTATAGTAAATACTAAATTTGAGCATTTAATTCAAAAGTGAAAATTATTAGTATAATCTTATTTTTAACTTTTTTTAATTCTAACTTACTCAACAACTCCCAACTCCAGGCACTCCCAACTCCCAACTCCAGGCACTCCAAACTCCAAACTCCCAACTCCAGACACTTATTTCCCCATCCCTTCCAAGGGAACTTCAATATAAAGCGTTGTTCCCTTTGATATCTCGGAATTTATTGTAAAACTCCCAGACAATAATGCTATTCTGTCCTTAATGTTATTCAATCCGTTGGTATTTATTTTAATTTTTGATTTATCAAAACCTTGCCCGTCATCATTGATTTCCAGTTTTATAACATCATCTTCAATTTTAATTAATATTGTTGCATTTTTTGCTTCTGAGTGTTTAATAATATTTGTAAGTGCTTCCTGTGTAATTCTATAAAGATATGTTTTTATAATGATGTCGAGATTTTTTTTGATTCCTTCCGCATTAAATTGAATATTAATTTTTGCGGTTTCTGAAATTTCGTTACATAAATTCCTGATTGCAGTGGTAAGACCAAACTCAGATAAAGCTGCAGGCATTAAATTGTTTGAGATTCTTCGGGTTTCGTCAATTGTTCTGTCAAAAAGAAGTCCTAGCTCAACGAAATTATCTTTAGTTGCTTTTGCATCTTTATCCTGATTTAAACAACTTTCGTATTTGAGTTTTAAACCAATAAGCAGTTGACCGAGACTGTCGTGTAATTCTCTTGACAATCTTTGCCTTTCAGATTCCTGACCATCGATTAATGAACGAAGACCTTTTATTCTTGAAATTTCTAATTCTTCGGTTTGCACTTTCAACTTTTGAATCATATTATTAAAAGTATCAATTAAATCACCAATTTCATCTTTTGATGTATTTTTTATTTCAACATCTAAATTTCCACTTCCAACTTCATGAGCAGCAGAAGTAAGTCTCTTTATCGGATAAGTGATTTTTTTAGAAAGGATGAAAACAACAATCAATACAATGAAAAAAATAAAAATACTGATAAATAAAATTTCGTTGCGGATTCGATAAATTGGAATGGTTGCTTCCCGGTAATCTATTTCTGTAAGAATTATCCAGTCAAGATTAGGAATATTTATTTTGCTGTATGAACTAAGAACTGAAATTCCTCTATAATCCTTAATAATTTTCGTGCCTGGCAAATTGCTAAAAGCTGAGTCAACTGCCTCAGTTTTAACTAGTGTATTTAACACAGAATTAGCATGAAAACGAGAAGAGCTTCTCATTAAAAAATCTTGTCCAACCAAATATGACTCACCTGAAGTACCAAGTCCATTTTCAGGATTTACTTCAAGCATAATGGAATTTATTGAATTTAAAGAAATCTCAAAAACAATTATTCCAATGGTATTATTTGATAAGTCCGAAATTTTTGAACTAATTGTTATAAATGGCTGGCTTGAATTGTCAGTTTTGGTTAGATCTCTGACAACAGCATTTTCACTTGAAATTGTACTATTCCACAATGAGTCATAATCCTGATTAGATTTAATTTGTTGAGATTCAGTAGTTTTAATGTGATATATCAATTTGTTGTTACCGACTATAGAAATTTTAGTATAATAGTTTTTTGATATTTCATTTATAAATGGATTTCTGAAATTCACAAGACTATCGGTTAAAACTCTAAAGTTTGCTGAATTTTTAATTTGATTAATTTGTTGTGCAATTTTTTTTACATCAGCCGAAGATTTTGCTAATTGCACCTCATTAATACTATTTGAAAAGAATTTCTCAACAAGGTTAGTTTTAACAACTCTCACCGAAGTAAGCTGATTAAATGTTCTTTCGAGTATGGCTTCTTTGGCATTATAGAATGAATAAGAAGCAACAATAAAAATTGTTACAACACTGAGAGATAATGATGCTAAAATTAATCTGTCTGTAATATTAAATTTTCTCATTATTCAGGAGCTAAGCATTCCGCTTTTTAATTGGTGCTAAAATTAGGAAAATTTATTGTTCTGAGTATTTTGTGCTTAGATGAAAATAGGAAAATAAAGATTTTCAGAGAGTCTTTACCCAAATCCCGATAGCTTGCCAGCCACAGGCAGGGGTGAACTTACAAAAAATCAGCCCACCCACCAATTGGCGGATGGGCTGATTTTCAATTCAAGGTAGTTTTCTTGCAGACACTAAATAAGATTTACACTTAATCATTTGTAAATTTTAATTTCCCCTTATCCATTTCAATTAAGATGGAATTTTTTGAAGTTATGTTTCCGGCTAAAATCTCCTTTGAAAGTTCATTTAAAATTTCTCTTTGGATAACTCTTTTTATCGGTCTGGCACCAAACTGTGGTTCAAATCCTATGTCAGCTAAATATGAAATTACCTCATCATCTACATTTAAACTTAAATCTTTTTTTGCTAACATTTGTTTGAGACTATTAAGTTGTAAACTCACTATTTCTTTAACTTCATCAATATTTAAAGGAGTGAACATCACCGTTTCATCAATTCTGTTTAAGAATTCAGGTCTAATAGTTTTTTTCAATAAGCTTAGTACTTCTATTTTTGTTTGCTCAACAATTTCAGTACGATTATTCATATCAATATTTTCTAATTTATCCTGAATAATATGTGCTCCAATATTCGAAGTCATAATGATAATTGTATTTCGGAAGTCAGCAACTCTCCCTTTATTATCAGTTAATCTGCCTTCGTCAAGTACTTGCAGCAGAATATTGAAAGTGTCGGGATGAGCTTTTTCAATTTCATCCAACAATACAACAGAATATGGTTTTCGTCTTACAGCTTCAGTAAGCTGACCGCCTTCTTCATATCCAATATATCCCGGAGGAGCTCCCACCAAACGACTTACAGCATGCCTTTCCTGGTATTCACTCATATCAATTCGGGTAAGAGCTTTTTCATCATTAAATAAATATTCGGCTAAAGTTTTAGCAAGCTCAGTTTTTCCAACACCAGTGGTGCCGAGAAAAAGAAATGTTCCTATAGGACGCCGTCCGTCTTGCAAATCGGCTCTCGAACGACGAACAGCATCCGAAACTACTTCAATTGCTTCTTGTTGTCCTACAACTCTTTTATGCAATTCATCTTCTAAAAGCAATAATTTTTCTCTATCGCTTTGCAACATTTTTGAAACCGGAATACCTGTCCATTTTGCAACAACTTCCGCAATGTCTTCGCTGGTAACTTCCTCTTTAATTAATGCAGTTTCCTGGTTTGCAGCTAATTCATCCTGAAGTTTGTTCAATAACTGATTTTTCTCTTGTATTTTTCCATATCTCAATTCGGCAACCAAACCAAAATCTCCATCACGTTCTGCTCTTTCAGCTTGTTGTTTTAATTCTTCAATGTTTGCTTTAATAGTCTGAACCTTTTCAACTAAATCTTTTTCCAGTTTCCATTTAGCATAAACATCTTGTCTGCTTTCCTTTAAATCAGCCAGTTCTTTCTTTATTTTCGAAATCTTTTCTTTATCTTTTTCACGTTTAATAGCTTCAAGTTCAATTTCGAATTGCATAATTTTTCGGTCGAAAACATCTAATTCTTCAGGTTTAGAATTGATTTCCATTCTAAGTTTTGCAGCAGCTTCATCCATTAAATCGATTGCTTTATCAGGTAAAAATCTATCAGTAATATATCTTTGCGAAAGCTCAACTGCTGAAATAATTGCACTATCCTGTATTCTCACTTTATGATGACTTTCGTATTTTTCTTTAATACCTCTAAGAATAGAAATAGCACTTTCCCTATTTGGTTCGTCAACCATAACCTTTTGAAAACGACGTTCAAGAGCTTTATCCTTTTCAAAATATTTTTGATATTCATCAAGAGTTGTTGCTCCAATAGCTCTAAGTTCGCCACGAGCTAATGCAGGTTTTAATATATTAGCAGCATCCATTGCTCCTTGTCCACCACCAGCTCCAACAAGAGTGTGTATTTCATCAATAAAAAGGACAATTTTTCCATCTTCAGAAATCACCTCTTTGATAACAGATTTTAGTCTTTCTTCAAACTCACCTTTATATTTGGCTCCGGCAATAAGTGCACTTATGTCTAATGAATAAATTATTTTGTCTTTAAGATTTTCCGGAATATCACCTTTAACCAGTCGATGAGCTAAACCTTCGGCAATGGCTGTTTTTCCTGTTCCTGGCTCTCCAATTAGCATAGGATTGTTTTTTGTTCGTCTAGATAAAATTTGTAATATTCTTCGAATTTCCACATCACGACCGATTACCGGATCAAGCTTGCCATCATTAGCAAGTTGATTAAGATTTCGTGCATATTTATCAAGTGAATTATAGGTGTCTTCCTGCGATTGTGATGTTACGTTTTTCCCCTTTCTTAACTCATTTATTGCTGTTGTTAAATTCGATTCATTAATGTTGTTATCTTTCATTAAACGTGAAACAGCATCCGATGATTTTAACATTGCTAAAAGTAAATGCTCAATTGAAATATACTCATCTTTCATTTTTTTGGCAATATTTGTAGCATCATTCAGTGATTTAGTAGCTTCACGTGATAACATAATTTCTCCACCATGAACCTTAGCAAAACTTTGTATAATACTATCCAGCGTTTTTTGAAAAATTTCAGCATTTATTCCGATTTTGTTTAGAATAAATGGCAAAACGTTTTCATCAACTTCAAATATTGCTTTAAGCAAGTGTGCATTCTCAATTTGCTGATGCTCATAAGACTGGGCAATTTGTTGAGCTTGCTCAATAGCTTCTTGCGATTTTATTGTAAAATTATTAAAGTTCATTTCTTCTCCTTTTTTTTGAATTAATTTAAGCGGAGAAGAATATTCAAATAATAGACCTAAAGGATAATTGTGTCATATTGGCTTGTTAATCTGGAATTTAGGTGTCATTTTGGCGGCCTGCAAATATCTGAAATCTTCAAGAATATTTCAAGATTGAATTTATTCTTTTCTTTTATTTTTACTTGTTACACCAAAATAGAGTTTTACATTTTTGCGTAACATCAATTATTATGATTTAAACTAACTATCAAAAATTTCAAGTTTTTCTTTTATCAAACTATTACTAAAGAATTTAATTTCTTTTCTACTATTCCCACCATTTGAGTCTAAAATTATTTCTTCATTATTAGTTATAATTATCAAATGAAATCTTTTGTTATAAAAATATCCACCTAAAACGAATCTGAACTTTTTTAGAATATTTATATCAACCCCCAGCTTATAAAGAAGCCATGCAAGACTAAATGGCCAAATTTTCTCTTCACCTTTTACTAATTGAAATTTAATGATTTCATCTTCATTTAATGGAATTCCAAATAGTTTCTGATTATCATTGATTCTTAACAAAATACCTTTCTCGAAAAATTCAAAATTACATCTTGAATTTTCTTGCGGCAGATTCTTTATGTTTGAATCTTTTGCTTTTATCTGTCTTAAATTATAGATGTTACTGCCAAACTTTTTATTGGCTATTCTTTCAGAAACTGTAAATTCTTTGCCAATTAATTTCTCAATTTCTCTCTTGGTATTGGTTATTTTATCCAGACTGAATATCATTTTTTTTATAAATTTCCTTTTAATCCCAGACCAATCAAATTTTTAATCCAATAACAGTAATATCATCAAGTTGTTCGTAATGTTCACCGTAGGCAGTCATCCATTTTTCCAATTCTTCTTTTAATTGCTCACCTTGTTGTTTCATTGGCATACTAGAGGTTTTGGATAAAAGTCTTTTGAAAGCCTTATTCATAAATTTCTTACCTTTTGGACCACCAAATTGGTCGGGATATCCATCTGAAAAAAGAAATAGACGGTCGCCTGCTTCAACTTGAATTTCATGGTTTGTAAATTCATCCATTTTAACATGCACGGCAACAGGCATTTTGTCTGCTTTAATTTCTTCGATTCTATCTTTTGGGTCTTCAAATTCTTTATTGATATTTGCATTTCTGATTATCCACAAAGGATTATTTGCTCCTGCCCATAAAGCTCTTTTTCGGTCTTTGTTAATGGCAATAATTGACATATCCATACCGTCTTTTTGAGTTCCGTATTCTCCGGTTTGTTTTAATGCTTCAATTATGGATGAACGTAAATTATTTAAAATATCGGCAGCATTAATTACTTCTTTTTTTCGAACAATTTCGTTTAAAAATGAAATTCCAAGCATCGACATAAATGCCCCCGGCACACCATGACCGGTACAATCGGCAGCGGTAACAATCACCCAATCATTAGTTTCGGTAGCCCAGAAAAAATCGCCGCTTACAATATCTTTTGGTTTAAACAATATAAAATGTTCGCCGAGTATGTTATGAATAGTATCTTCAGCAGGCAGCATTGCTACTTGTATTTTTTTAGCATAATTAATGCTGTCAGTAATTTCCTTTTTTTGCTCAACTACAATTTCATGCTGTTTGTGAATCTCATCTCTTTGCTTGCTGATTTGTTCTTTTTGTTGTGCGAGCAGAAGGTTCATTTTTCTTTTTACTATGTATTGTCTTACTACAATTATTATTATAATAAGAACAACCATAAAACCACCTATTACAACATTTCGGCTTTGCTTTACTTCGGTTAAAAAATCATTTTCCGGAACTGCTACTCCAATTAAGAATTTTCTGTTTTTCCCCAGTTCGAATGGTGTTATTTTTACCCACCATTTTTCATTATCTATCTTCAAACTAAATGCATCTGAATAATTTCCATCGTATTCTTTCCATTTCAAAACTGCTAATTCTAGCACATTGCTACCTATACTATCATAATCGCAAAGTACATATTTGGCAATTGAATCCGAATTATTAAATTTTGCTTCACTTGGCAAACCAATAACTTTTAAATCTTTTGTTAAAACAAAAGTCTTGCTGTTCTCGCTTACTTTTTCTGCTATTGTAAATTCTGAAATATTAGATAATAATATATCATACTGAATAATGTTAATGTCTTCTGTTGAAGGGCAAAAAGATTTTATTGATGCAGTAATTCCCGGAACCTGGTCTGTGAAAAAAACATATGGCTCTGTCCACCATGGTTCATTGGGATATTCTGAATTCATTGCACCAATGAACCAGGGACGTGTTCTTGGATCCCAACTTGAATTATATTCCATCCATTCATTTATTATTTCCTTGTCAAATAAATTTCCCTTCCAACGTTCCCTTTTTATAACCATCCCTGAATCGACAGATTCAAAAACAACATTAGTTAGCCAGCTTGTATCTTCACGTATAATTGAATATTCATTTCCTTTGGTATTCGCAATTAGAATAGTATTTATTTCAGGATAAGTATTAAAAATAGGCAAATAATAAGAACTAATATTTTCGTAATCAACAGGATTAAGTATTCCCTGGTCACCTAATTGCTTTGTTGCAATAAGGTTTCCTTTTATTCTGTCGAAATAATTATCCAATTGGTCGTTTGCTTCACCGGTTGTTTTGTCGATAAGAGATATTGCTAGCGACTCAGCAGTATTCGACATATTAACAAGCAATGTAAAAAGCACAATAACCGAAACTGACAATACCGATATTATAAAAAAGTAGAAAGAAATTTTTCTGCTTTTTTTATTTTTTTGACCTGATTTCATTAAAACAGATTAGATTTTCAAATCAAAGGTAAACATTTCTTTGAATTTGAATATGAATTAATGAAGTTCTATATTTCTTTAGCTAATATAATTTGGGTAAATTTGCATCTCACAAAACATAATAAAAGTGAAGATTCATAAAAAAATACCGGCAATTTTATTTTGCCTATTATTCATAAGCAATTCCTTTTCTCAGGAAAAATATTATGTCAGGTATAAATTGAACGGATTTACTGGCAAAAAAGCTTATATCGCATCAATTTATGGAAGCAGACACACAACCCTTGATTCTGCTTTTTCTGATAATTCTGATTTTATTTTTAAGTTCGATAAAATGCCGGAGCCGGGCATGTACCAGGTTTTTTTTAACGATAGTGTGTAGACCGATTTGACTGTCAATATTGAAAATGTTTTTATTGAAACTC
>JAIPBB010000235.1 GCA_021739805.1 Saprospiraceae bacterium
AAACCAAGTTACTTAGACCTACAACAATCCAGTCTGAACTTCTGAAAATGAAAATCTGAAATGTGGGTCATGCATTGCACAAAACAGGAAACTCTCAGAATTTACTTACTGAATACCGAACATCTATCACCAGACTTCTGACTTCTGACTTCGGTCTTCTGAATTACATTTGACATCATACATCTGACATTAAACATTAACTAAATCTTCCTTTCTAATCCTAAATGTTTTTTTGAAATCTGTCGTACAGGAAAGATGGCTGCAAGAAACCCTATAACAAACACAGTTAAAAACACATAAACAAAATCAAGCAGTTTTAGACTTACCGGATAAGCATCAATAGCAAAAGAATCAGCTGATGGAATTCCAATTACTCCAAAAGTTTGTTGAATCCAACAAATTAATCCACCAAGAATCAATCCTGTAATAGCTCCGAAAACAGATATCATTATCCCTTCGAGAAGAAAAATTCGTTTAATGGTTTGATTATTAGCACCCAAACTTGAAAGGATTGAAATGTCTTTTCTTTTATCTAATATCAGCATTGACAATGAGCCAATCACATTAAAAATAGCAATAAGCAAAATAAATGACAGTATCAGGAAAGTTGCCCATTTTTCAGATTTCATAATTTTATATATGAAAGCTTGCTGCTCAAATCGGTTTTTAATAACATAATCACTTCCAACAATTTTTTGAATTCTTGTTTTGATATCATCAACATTTGAACCTGGTTCAATTCCAATTTCGATTGAAGTTACTTCATCTTGATAATCCAGCAATTCTCTGGCAAAACGCAACGGGACAATAACATATTTAATGTCAAATTCCTGTTGAACAACAAAAACTCCTGATGGAAAAATCGATTTAGTCTCAAAAGCGTCTATTGGGTTAACTCCAATTGTTTTATTTCGTTTTGGAACGTACATCGAAATAGGATCAATAAAGTCGTTTATATTTATTCCAAGATGATGAGCCACTCCGGCACCAAAAATTGCAAAATCATTATTGCCACGACTGAGGATAAAATCGCCGGATACCATCATCGTATCAAGACGACTCATTTCTCTAAATTCAGATCCGACTCCTTTGATTGTAGCAATATATTGCTTCGATTGGTACTTTAATAAAGCGTTCTCTTCTACAATTTCGGTATAATAAGCAAGGCCGGGAACTTTTTTAATTTCATCTTTTGGAAACACATCGGTTTTAAATGTTTTTCCATCAACAATTGTAATTGACAAATCGGGATTAAAAGAATTTAAAAGAGATATAATTACACCTTCGAAGCCATTAAAAACCGACATTACAACTATCAAAGCCATTGTTCCAATGCTTACTCCAATAATTGAGATTCCCGAAATTATATTTATAATATTATGGGATTTTTTAGAGAATAAATACCTCTTGGCTATGTAAAAGGGGAAATTCAAAGATTATTCTTTTAAAAGTTTGTCTATATTTTCAATATAATCCAATGAGTCATCCATGAAAAATTGCAAAACAGGAACAGTTCGAAGCTGATGTTTCACTCTTTGAGCAAGTTGATGGCGTATTTCCTTTGTTCGAAGTTTGATTTTTTCAAATAAAATTTCTTTATCGGGAGTAGCAAATAAACTTAGATAAACTCTGGCTAAACCCAAATCTCTTGTAACCTTCACCTTGGTTACTGTAATCAAAACACCCCCATAATTCCTGCCTTCCATCTGGAAAATTTCTCCAAGATCCTTCTGGATTAACTTGGATATTTTCAGTTGCCTCTGTGATTCCATAATTAAAAATAATATAAATTTCAGAATATAATGTATGCAAACTTATGAAAAAAAATCAATGGAACTTTTAGGCAAAATATTTCATAAACTAATTTTGATTCAATCTCACCTAAATTTAATTGTATTTTTTCAGTTTGCTGAAATTTAACATCAAATTTTTAATGATTTTGATATGAAATTTTGCCTTTTTCATTGCTTAAAAAACTTAAGAATTAAAGCTCCAATTCTATTATTATATCTAATTTTACTCAGAAAAATAACCAAAACATCAAAAAAGATTAAAGTCTGAAAAACAACTTGTTACGCTTTGTGTATTTGTTTTTTAATGTAATTATTTATTTTCTTATTGAGTTTTAAAGAGATAGCTTATAAAGTTAATAAATACACTGAAATGTTAATAAAAATGAGTTGGATAAGGTAAGGACTCTTTTTATATTGCTCTTTGAAAATTTACCCCTAAAAGCTTTCCTAGAAAGTTTAAAAACAAGCAATTAAAAATTAGATTATTACAAATTTTTTAAAAATTACATTTAGAATGGATATAAATCTATTTGCAAATATTGATGAAGAAGTAAAAGAACAAAAGGAAACAAATTTGGCTGCAAAAGTTAAACCTTCTGTGCATCTTTATGAGGAGTTGAAAAACAGGGTTCAACCAGAATTAAGTGAAGATGTGATTCAAATTGAGTTAAAGAAAGAGTATAAGGAAGAGGTTAAAGCAAAGAAAAAAGAAATGACATCGTACTCATTTGATGAGGTTATAGAAAAATCGACTGAATATTTTAATGGAGATAGTTTAGCTGCAAATGTTTGGCTAAATAAATACGCATTAAAAAATAGTGAAGGAAAATTATTTGAGCAAACTCCAAATGATATGCATCATCGACTTGCCAGTGAAATTGCAAGAATCGAAAAGAAATATCCACAACCTTTGAGCGAAAAAGAAATATTTCAACTACTCGAAAATTTCAAATACATAATCCCAGCAGGAAGCCCTATGGCTGGAATTGGAAACAATAACCAGACATCATCATTATCAAATTGCTTTGTAATTGGAAATGATGGAAATTCCGATTCTTATGGTGGAATATTGAAAGTTGATCAGGAGCAAGTGCAATTAATGAAGCGCAGAGGTGGTGTAGGTCATGATTTATCACATATCAGGCCGGGAGGAAGTAAAGTTAATAACTCTGCTTTATCATCAACCGGAATAGTACCTTTTATGGAGAGATACTCAAACTCAACCAGGGAAGTTGCCCAGGATGGTCGAAGAGGAGCGTTAATGTTGAGTATATCAGTTAAACACCCTGATGTAGAAAAGTTCATTGATGCTAAACTTGAAGAAGGTAAAATCACAGGAGCAAATGTTTCAGTAAAAATTACTGACGATTTTATGAACGCTCTTAAAAACAATCAAAAATACACTCAGCAATATCCTATAGAATCTAAAAATCCTACACATAAAAAAGAAACTGATGCTAAAGGAATTTGGGATAAAATAATTCATAATGCATGGAAATCAGCTGAGCCGGGAATACTTTTTTGGGATACAGTAATACGCGAATCAGTACCCGATTCATACAGCGACCAGGGATTTAAAACAGTTTCAACAAATCCATGTGGTGAAATTCCACTTTGCCCATATGATAGCTGTCGTTTATTAGCAATCAATTTATATTCTTATGTTGAAAATCCATTTACCGATAACGCAAAATTTAATTCTGAACTTTTTGTTCAGCATGTTCATTATGCACAAAGGATTATGGATGATATTATTGATTTAGAAGTTGAAAAAATTAATGGGATTCTCACCAAAATTGATAATGACCCCGAAGATTATGACACCAAAAGAATAGAAAGAACACTTTGGGAGAACATTAAAAAGAAAACTTTAGATGGTAGAAGAACAGGTATTGGCATCACTGCTGAGGGCGATATGATTGCTGCTTTAGGTTGCAGATATGGAAGTGATGAAGCAACTAATTTCTCTGTTGAAGTTCATAAATTATTAGCCATTGAAGCTTATCGGTCTTCAGTTGAACTAGCAAAGCTAAGAGGTAGTTTCCCAATTTATGATTCAGAAAAGGAAAAGAATAATCCATTCATTCTAAGAATAAAAGAATCCGCTCCGAAAGTATATGAAAATATGCTAAGATACGGAAGACGAAACATTGCTTTACTTACTATTGCACCAACAGGAAGCGTTAGTATTTGCACTCAAACTTCATCAGGAATTGAACCTGTGTTTATGGTTCATTATAAACGAAGAAGAAAAGTGAACCCAAATGACCAAAAATCAAACATAACATTTGTTGATGAAGTTGGCGATTCATGGGAAGAGTATAATGTATTCCACCATAACTTTATGACCTGGGCAATTGCCAATGGGTACAAAAAAGATGCATTTGAGCATATGGATGAAGCACAGCTTAATGAAGTCATAAAAAAATCTCCATATTACAAAGCTACTGCCAACGATATTGATTGGGTTAGCAAAGTGAAAATGCAAGGTGCAATTCAAAAATGGGTTGACCATTCAATCAGTGTTACTGTGAATGTTCCTGCTGATACAACCGAACAACTTGTTAGCGATATTTATCAAACAGCATGGGAATCTGGATGTAAGGGGATTACAATTTACCGTGATGGTTCCAGGTCAGGAGTTTTAGTCAGTAATACTAAAAAAGAAGACGATAATTCTGATTTTAAAGAAACTCAGGCACCACAAAGACCACATATTCTTGATGCAGAAGTATTAAGATTCCAAAATAATAAAGAAAAATGGATTGCATTTGTGGGTTTATATAAAAATAAACCTTACGAAATATTCACAGGAAAAGCTGAAGATTTTATTGTTCCTCAATGGGTTAATAGCGGACAAATTACAAGAAAAGAAAAAACAAAGAAGGATCAAAGAGCAAGATACGATTTTAGTTTTATTGACAAGCAAGGTTATGAAGTAATTCAGCCCGGTCTTTCAAGGTCATTCGAAAAAGAATATTGGAATTATGCAAAACTAATTTCCGGAATTCTACGACATGGAATGCCATTACCTTTTGTAGTTGAACTAGTCAATAATCTTGATTTACACGACGAGAGTATAAACACATGGAAAAATGGAGTTGTTAGAGCTATTAAAAAGTTTATTCCTGATGGAACTGTAGTTCCAGAAAAACAATGCCCGGAATGTGACACAAAAAATGCATTAATTTACAAAGAAGGTTGCTTAATGTGTCCTGATTGTGGATATTCTAAATGTGGATAAATAAGAAATTCTATTGTAAAAAAAAACCGCTCATTATATAATAAGCGGTTTTTTTATCTAAAAATGAATTTTATGGTAATCGTTATAATCATAATGCTGTTGTTGCTTTAATTCTCTTATTTTTGCAGCAATCAATATGAAAATTTGTAGATTCTTATTATTTAGCCACATTACAGCTTCAGGAATTTCATAAGCAGCGTCAATAATTTTTATTAGCACTGTATATTTGTTTTTTTGAAGCCAGGTATAAGCATTTTTATCATCATCAATTGCATTACAAAAAGCAGCATATTGTGGAAAACCATGTTTCATAAGCCAGTCGAAAGCTTCAATATCCGCTTGAAGGGCAGCAGCAGTTGCTCCTAATTCGGGGTAGCCATTTTTAAAAAGCCACTCATGAATTTCAACATTTCTTGAAATTGCTTCTCCAAAAGCAACTAAAATTTTTGCTGGATAATTTGTTATGTCTTTCACTATATAAAGTTAATATACTTTAGTTTCTATTCCCAGTTTGTTCACTAACAATGAAATTCTCTCAAGTTCATCTTTTTCCACAACATCCAAAGTGTCAGCAGGAGTGGAACGTTCGAAAGAATAAATCATTACATATTTTGGATTAATCCTTTTTAAATGTTCCAGCCAAAGATTTATTTCTTTTTCGGTTGTGTTGTCAACAGTTTTTCCTTCGTATTTACCTTTTACAAATAATGATTGAATAATAAGATTTCCTTCAAAGTGCGTAAGATTTTCAACCACTTGTTCAAGAGTTAAATTTCCAAGTGGATGATTAATTACTTGAAATAATTCATTGCTTCCGCAGTCGAGTTTCATAATATTATTTTCAATCTTATGTAAAGATTCAAAAACATCTGCTTTGTGAAGCATTGATGAATTTGACAAAACTGAAACCGATGCATTTGGAAAATATTTATCTCTAAGAAAGATAGTATCGTCAATAATTGCATGAAAATTTGGGTGAAGTGTTGGTTCACCATTTCCGGCAAAAGTAAATGAGTCAGGAGCAATATTTCTTTCCTTTAGCTCTTTTAATCTTTTCTCTAAGGCATTAAAAATTTCTTTACAACTATAAAAACTTACTTTCTCTTCCAGCTTATGTTTTGTCCAGCCACATTCACAATAAATACAATTAAAAGTACAATATTTAAAATCTGCAGGAAGCAAATTAATTCCTAAAGACACTCCCAACCTACGACTACGAACCGGTCCAAAAATAATTTCATCAAATAAAATTCCACTCATCATCAAATAATTTGATGACAAAATTACGATAAATTTATTTTGTACGAATCTTATTTGAGCCTATATTGAATCATTTTTGAGCCAATTGAGCCAATTATGAGCCAATCAATTTGTAAGTTGTTCCTGCTCCAACTTCACCTGACCTTTCTAATAATTTGTACTTCTTAATTAATTCTGTCAAATCCCTTGTCGCTGTTGCTTTGGAAACATCACAAAGCTCTTGATATATTTTATTTGTTATCTGTTTATATTGTTTTACATATTCTATTGCTTTAATCTGTCTATTGCTTAGTCCTTTATCAATTAGCGTTTTATTGTCTAAAGAATTTTTAAATATGGTTATACTGATTCCACCTGAAACATTTTCAATTAATGGTTCAGGTAGTCCAGCTTTTTTGCATTCATTTATGATTTTAATCGTGCCTCTTCCCCAAGCTTCAATTAAACCTCCTTTGAAGAATGCACTTGCAAGTATTGGATTATGTGGACGGGATGAGTGTTTTTTCTTTAAATCTTCTATTGTCAAATCTTCCGGTAAAGAACCTTCATTCCAGACAATCAATTTATCATCATATACACTGATTTGAATTGGTGCACCCATATAATCTCTATGAACAACTGCATTTAATATTACTTCACGAATTGCTTCGTAAGGATATTCCCAGCCTTCAACTCGCCGCAAACCTTCATATGTGATTGGAGAAATAAAAAACTTTCTGTCGAGAATTTCCAAGGTTTTGTCAGCTAATTGATACGCATTGCTTTCTACAACTTCTTGAAACTTTAAATCATCATCGGTCTTTCCAAATCGTCCGATTTTCACAAAAGCATTGATAAAAAAGCGGCAAGGATTTTTGCCAAATAACAGAATAGCAGAACGTTTTAATTTTCCACCTTCAAGAAGCAATAAATTATCAAGAATTTGCTCAACATTATTTTCATCTGCAATAAATGGAAGTCTTTTACTTGATGTTGACCCCTTTTTGAACGCATCAATAGCAGCATTGTCAATATCTTGAATACTTGCTCTAGGTTCAACAACATTATCCCACGTTTTACCGGCTTTTTTAAGAAGAAATTCATTCAATGCATTGCCTTTAAGTTCTTGTTTTGTGCTTCCACTTCTATAATGATATTTACCTTGATACGAAATGGGCACGTCATAAGGCTTTACGTCAATCTCAATATACGATTTACTTTCCTGTTGGTATAAATTAACATCGCAAATGATTCCCAATAAATTTTGAATTTTATTAGGAATATCATCCATCAGTCGTTTTGAATTGTTAACACCAACAACTTCACCTTTATCATTCATGCCAACGAATATTTTTCCTCCTTTGGCATTGGCAAATCCACAAATCCATTTTAGGTATTCATCACGCCAGCTTTCTTTCCATTCTATGTTTTGATTTTCAGCCATTATAAATTTCTTCACAACTATAAAATTTTACTTTCTCCTCCAGCTTATGTTTTGTCCAACCACATTCACAATAAATACAATTAAAAGAACAATATTTAAAATCTGTAGGAAGCAAATTAATTCCTAAAGACACTCCCAACCTACGACTGCGAACCGGTCCAAAAACAATTTCATCAAATAAAATTCCACTCATCATCAAATAATTTGATGACAAAATTACGATATTTTTAAAAACTAATATTTAAGCTTTTTGTGTTTGAATTACATCTCCATGTAAAAGGAGTAACAAGAATTTAATCAAAATTATTGTTTCGTTCCATTTCCTTTGTTAATATAAACATCACCGGATGTTTCATAGCTTACTTTATTACCATCGAAGCTAATACTTCCAGACATATTATAGGGGCCACTAACATTCTGAGAAGGAATGGAATAGAAATTTCCAGAACCAATTGCATAATAAGTTCCTCCATCATTCCAAAGATTTACTAGTTTAATTTTATCCTTATCGGAATCATCCTTTGAAATCAGCAATATATATGTTTTAACTGAGTAAAAATTACTATGCATAAACATTGAATCGGTTGTTTGGTAATTGCCGAGAATTTCATCTCGAGGGTCAGTAACTATTGGGTCATCATCTGCTTTATCTTTTTTGCAGGATGAAATTAATACAACCCCAAAAATTAGGATACATAAAATTAAATATGGTTTTGTTTTCATAAAATTTATTTTTAGGTTTTTTTTTTAGCTTAAGGTGGGTTCTAAAAATTCATTTTTTCTCTTTAGATTTAAAAAAATCACAGAACCCATTAAACGATTTTCTTAAATCATATCAAAATTACAATATTAATTTTAATTATCACATATAAAAAGTATCTTTTTTTAAAC
>JAIPBB010000236.1 GCA_021739805.1 Saprospiraceae bacterium
TTCAGGTATGGAATAGCAAGGCTTTTTTTCATTTACATCGGTATATTTAATTTCCATGTATGCGTGTTCGTAATCATCAAGATTCCAATATTTATTGTTTAATCGATATTTGTCAGTTAAGCTTTCAGTATTATTACAAGCTGAAAATATTAATGATAAAGTGAAAATAGAATAAACAAACATTTTTGAACTTTTCATAATTTAAATTTTATCAAGGTTAATAATTGGAGTTGAAAATGCTTCTAAGTCGTTTAATAAACTATCAATCTGATGTTGCCATAATCTTTGTTTGCCTAATATATAACCGTGATATGTTTCATCATCATACTGATATTGCATTTCCAGTTCTTTATTTTTATAATTATTAATTAATTCTTTTATCGCAGTTTTATTGTTTTTATGAACAAATGTAATAATTTTTTTTCTCAATAATCGAGAAAAATATTCAGTTATATGAAGGTGATATAATTCATGTTGTAGCAAGTTTTTACTTGCAACTTCTTCGCTGAAAGTATAAGATCGCGATGGATGAAATAAAGTATTTATCTCAATTGAATTATTTTTGAATTTATAATCAATTTCAGAACAGATAAATGCAAAATTTTTACTTCCGTATAAAGTTTGTTTTGGTCGTTTTATTGCTCTAAAATCTGACCATTTAATTTCCTTCCAATTACTGTACTTGATAGGTGGTTTGTAATTCAGATAGTTTACATCGTATATAATTGCTACGGCTAATAAAACTGAAGCAATAATAAGAATCAATATATTTACCCTAAGGGTAATTTTTATCAAATTAGCAGAAGAAATCTTTTTTGTGAAAATCTTGTAAATATATATTACCTCTGGTATAAAGGCAGTTGACATTAAAATTAATATGATAATATGTGGCTTCATGTCTTTTTGAATTTTAAAATTCCTCTAAGAATAAAATAAGCCAGTATCATAGTAAGAAAATTAATTACTACATAAATAATAATAAAATCAAAATGTATTTCTGTATTATTAATTAAAATCAATTGATTATATATGAAATCAAACACATGGATACCAATGTTGAAAACTGCAAATATTAATACCCATATCTTAAAATTAAATTTTGATTTCAAATATGCATAAAAATAAAAAAGAAAAACCAATCCAGAAATATTATATGTCACTAAGTAAGATAGAAAAGGATTTGAAGCATAAATTACAGATAATTTCAAAGAAGAAAACGACAACAAAAGCAAACCAAAAACTCCTGTGGCTAACACTTTAAAGTTTTGTGAAACATTAATTAAATCTCTTTCTTTCACATTCAATTTGCTATCAATTAAATCTGTTTAATTTGTATATGGTAGAAATCTATTATTAAATAAAATTTCGCCATATATATTTCTTCACTCTGAATAGCAAATATAATAATTTCTTTTATTTATTAATGGTCAAATTGATAAAAGGTCTCCTAAAATATTTAGTGAATCTCAAATTTTTTAAGTTTTTTTAAAATGTTTTCTTTAATTGCTTTGCCTGAACCTTTGATAGGTATAACGGAATATGTGTTGTTGGAATTTTCTTCTTCATAAAATAATTCAGGATAAAGTAAAAAAACAGGAAGCAAATCATCCCATAATTCATAAAAGCCTGATTTAATATTATTTTGAACATCATTAGAGCTGTGCGATGTTTTAATCGCTTGGGTGTAAATGCTATTTACTTCACAAATTTTATTATAGAAAACTTCGTCAAAAACAAAGTCATCTTCCTTATTATTGCTCAAAATATATTTCTGGAAATTGCTATTAAGAAAAGCTTCAGCAGCAAGACTATCCATTTTATAATTCATGCAGTTTTTATTTCTGTAATCTCCGCAATACCATAGAAATTTAACTTTTTTATTAAGAGATTTATTTGAAATAACAGCTTGAATATTTGTTAATGAACTAAGGCATAAAACAATCACCGGATTTACTTCTGTATTAATGGTTTTAATTATTAATTCAGTTGCTAAAGCCCGGGGAGGCTCTTCAATGTTTTTTTCGTCACCCCAATCGACATTTTTACATAAATCTCTACAAAATGAAGGATTTTGATGTATTTGTTTTCCATAAGCAAGTGGAATATCAGGGCGATTTAATTTGTTTAGTAAGGCTTTAACTTTCACATAACCTTCCTTAGGATGCAAAATACCATCGGTTGTTGTTATTGCAACTACATTAAAATCAGGAGAAGCCAATAAGAAACTAATGGTTCTTAAATCATCAATTGCACAATCGGTATCAACAATAACATTGAATTTTGCCTTATCCGAATAGGAATACGTATTTAAAAATATTATGCAAAATATTAAAACTAAAATTCTTGTCATTTGTGATTTTCTGTCAATTAAAAAAAGGAATCCGTCTGGAAGAAAACACGACTATTTAGAATTTATATACAAAGTTTACAGAAGAATAAGTTTATTTTTTTTCTTCTTTGTCTTTATTTTCCTCATCTTCTCCTTTTATGCCTGTTTTGAATTCCTTAATTCCTTTACCAATACCTTTCATTAAACTGGGAATTTTTTTACCCCCAAAAATCAATAAAACAATAATAAGAATTAAACCTAATTCAAGTGGACCAAAACGGTTAAGAAAAAGCAAGCTACCAAGTATCATATTTGTGAGTTTTAATATGGTACAAATTTAAAAAATATTTCAATTGTTCAGCATATTACAATCTAAGGGGGCTAAATTTTATTTTGATGTGCAGGAATAATACTATTGAAGAGTCATTTTTTTATAATAAACTTAGTTTCAATAGGAATTTACAATAAAATTCCAACTATTAACAACTCTTAAAAATTACAATTAATGCAATTTTTTTATTTTTTTTGCATTGCCTTTCTTACGCAATCAAGCATCTCAAACTATTGTTAATAAATCCCAAAAAATAATTCATTTTCAGGGGTTACCTTTTTAAATTTTTGGAATATATGGATAAAGATTGGATTAAAAATGTTGATTAGTTAAAACACAAACATATTTTTATAGTTCCAAATGATTACAAACCTAACATTAATTCTTTTTTGGTTTAGCGTTTTGCTATTTCTGTTACCATTAAAATATTTTAGCATTTTAGGATTAACCTCTCTCTCTCTCTACTGCCAAAGCAGACAGGCTTTGCAAAATAAAGTATTTCCGAAAATTTTTCATAAAATTTCTAAAACTGTATCCCGCCATGGGGTTTTTATAAAGCAGTTTTTTAGGAATAAATTACGACTCAACTTATCAAGCATTTTAATATTCAATAATTTAAATTTAGTATTAATCAAATCTTTTAAAAGATGAAAACAAAAACAAAAATTTCAATTAAAACAGGGAAACCAAATTTTCCCAAATTAAAAAGACTTTTAATTAGTCTTTGTGCAGTAATAGTGCTAATTCTGTTTTCAACCGCAGAGTTATTTAGCCAGAGTACATGTGGTACGGCGGTTACAATGAATATTAATAAAAAAAAGGAATTCAACATTACTTCTTCAATCTTTTGGATTAAATTTAATCCAACACAAGATATATTAAGCATTGCGATTGACAAGTCAAGTAATAATCCATCCGCTACAATTGAAAAGGTTGTTTTATATGAAGGAAATTGTTTAAACTTACTTGCAATAGACTCTTTTATAATATCAAATTATGATAGTGTTTTTTTTGCAAGCAATTTGACTATATCTAATTCCTATTATTTGAAAATATGCCTTCCTGCTGCAAGCCTTATGAATTGTTATGGAAAGTTTAAATTAGGAATATTTGACTTACTAAGCTTGGGTGGATCCAAAGCTCCTTGTTGTCCACAGACTCCAACATGTAATTTGGTGCCAAATGGTAATCTTGACCAATCAAACTATACAGGTACAGTAAGTTTCGACATCAGTTCTTTTTATTCGTGTTTATACAATAATAATGTTTGCGGATGGGCTGCTGCAAATTTAAGTCCTCAATTAAAAGGACCTGCTGCAAATCCAAGAATATGGATGTGGGCAAATAATTCAAATAGAGAAGCAATTTATACTCAATTAAATAGTGGTAATTCACTAACAGAAGGAAGCTATTTTTTAAGAATGAATTATCAGGAAGAAAGTGTAGGCCTGACAAATCTGATTGCAAGATTATCAAACTCAACTACATATACAAGTGGAAATGTAGTTATGAATGAAGCTATGTCTGGTTTAGCAGCATTTGTTTGGACTCAAACAACTCCTGTGGTTGTGAATATAACTCCAGCCAACCAAAATGATTTATACTTGATAATTTATCCACAAGGTACAGCAACACCAATATCATGCATTGCAATAGATGAAATAGAATTTATTCCTTTTCTTTCTAGTATTACAGGACCTGGTGTAATATGCGATGGTGACAATGCAAACTTGACTGCGGAGGTCTGTTTAAATGACGAAACTTTCATTCCTTCATATCAATGGGCTTCAAATCCTGTTGGATTTACTTCCGGTCTTCAAACGGTGAATGTTTCACCAACAGTTACAACTACATATACAGTAACTGTAACTTATAGTGGATATGCAGGCTCACAAGTTGCATCTCATGTTGTTACAGTTAATCCAAAACCTGATGAACCTGATGTTACAGGAAGAAATAATATGTGTGACCCACCGTTATCCGTTATAGACTACACTATTAATAACTATAATCCTGCATTAAACTTAAATTATAGTTGTACAATAAATTATATCGGGAGTCCTTCTATTAACATCCCTGTGACAAATCCTCCTATTATCCAAATAGATTGGAATAATTACCCACCTCCAGTAGGAAGTCAAAATAGAGCTATAATAACTGTAGTGGCTACAGATCCTAATACGGGATGTAGCAATGAAACATCCTTTCCTGTTTATGGTTGTTGTGATAACTTTCAACAATATTCTCAAATTTTTACTGAGCAAACGTTTCCAACAAATCCTACATCCTATGGCTATGAACAAATAAATATCAATGGTACCGTAATTATTGATAATATGAATTTAATGATTAACAATTCAGATATTTATTTAGGTGGTGATGCTAAGATTGTTATAACTCCAGGATCATCACTTACTCTTGAATCTTGTACATTAAGATCATGTGATGGATTTAATATGTGGGATGGAATTTATATAGAATCTGAGGATGCTAATTTGATAGCTGTAAGCAGTGTTTTTTATGATGCGAAAAATACTATTGTTTCTCAAAATGGCGGTATTTATGATTTAAGTGATAACACATTCGACCTTTGCTATAAAGACTTAATTGTCGAACAATATAATGGAGACCATCAAGGTACAATTATTAACAATAATTTTTATTGTACATCACCAATTGCACTTTATCCTCATAGCGGACAATCAGCCTTATATGGAATACAACTTACTGATGTAGTTAAAATTAACTCTACTGGTCAAATAAAACTTGGAGATGCATCTAGTGTCAATTACAAAAACAGGTTTTTGAATCTTGATTATGGAGTTTATTCAGTTAATAGCGATTTTATTTTAAGAAATGCCCAGTTTAGTAATTGTGATGAAGGAATTAATTTCACAGGAAATGATAATATTCCCTACACTAATCTGGCAAGAGATGTAATAATTGGTGGTAGTGCAACTAACCAATATATTTTTATGTCTAATTGTGCAAAAGGAATTGTTGGCACTGCTAAAGCTGATATTCAGATTTATAATAATTTTATAGATGAAAGCGATATTGGAATTGAAATTTTTAGTACTATTGATAATGATATAAATATTGTGGAAAATGATTTAACTAACATACACCTTAAGGGAATATATATGGGAGGATTGACAAGTATTCTTCATGTTCAAAATAATACTATATCACCAACTTCTACTTTAGGTTATTTAACAATGGGAATAGTCGTTTATGGTAATGATATTATTACGTTTCCGAGTGGAGGTATTACAGCTAGTACATTTATCTGTAACAATACTATTGGTTCATCGGTAAGAGGTATTATTCTTGGAACAAATGTAAAAATGTATGTTGAGGATAATAATATTGAAGTGTCACATGCCTGGCCAACAACAGGGATTAGTGTTGGAATTACTATGCAAGATTCTTATGGCTATTTAATTCATAATGAAATTTTCACTTCTGCAACCTATACACCAACAGCTAATGACATTCAAAATCTATTAGGAATATATGTAAGCCATTCTTTCACTTATTTGAAAGGGAATGAGTTGTCCCGGCTTGGAAGTGGCACTTATATATTTAAACAATCATATTGTGAATTTATAAGAAATGAATATTATTCCAACTGGGATGGTATTTACCTTGATAAGGCAGATATAAACGACCAGGGAATGGCTAATATGCCTGGGGATAATGTGTGGGATAATAATCACACATACAGACTTGATGGAACCTTTATACCTAGCATAATCAATCCTACTTTGGAATGGTATTACGACCCTACCTTTATAAGTGGGGCATTAGATGGAGACGTAAATCCGTATAATTCACTTACAACACCCCCGTTTTATCCGCTATCAACAACATCCGGAGGTCAATCTTATTTGCCAATGTGTCCGGGTCCACCTCAAGCACCTTTTTTAGCTCCTCCATCATCAAAATCAGTTGTGAATTTAGATTCTCTAAGAAATATTGAGGTAGGAAGTTTGATTGGAAATTTTATGCCGCTTAGCCCATCGAGTTATATTAGTACAAAACCAAAAATAAATATATATAGTTTGCCGAAAAACTATATGAAAGCATGGATGGCTTTTAATTTAATGCAACAAAAGCCTCAATATGCTAATTTGAACAATGGAAATGATGTTATATATCAACACTTCTTTAACACAATGGCAAATTCAAATATTGGAGAATTTTGCAAAGCGGAAAATTATTCGAAGGTTGGTGATGTGAATAAATCGGAAGCAATTTTAAATTCAATAGTTCCTCAAAATCTTTTTGAATTCAATTATCTTGAAGTTTTGAAGATTTTTAATAAAACCTTTGCAAAGGGAATATATTCAATAGCTCAACAAGATGTAACAACATTACAGGGCATTGCATATACTTCACCTGAAGTTGGAGGTTTAGGCGTTTATTTTGCCCGAAATATGTTGCGAATAAGTTTAATTGACATTAGTGCTTCAACAAGTAAAAGTAAGCAGGATTCAACTCAAAATATTATACAAAATAATCTTAATGCTGTGAACGTTATGCCGAATCCAACAAGTGGACTATGTGACTTCTATTTTACAAATGATATTGATGGAAAACTTTTTATTAAGGTTTTTGATATTCGAGGTCGTTTATTGCTATCTGAAGAGTATGTTAATCAAAACAAAATCCAAATAGATATATCATCATTCGATAAAGGTGTTTATATTTACAATATTTTTAATAATGACAAGATAATTCAAAATGGTAAATTAATTAAAAAATAGGTTAACTGAGGTTGGTTGAAATATACCAACCTCTTTATTTTTTTAATATGAAAAACTTACTAATAATATTCTTATTTCTTACTTCAAATATAGTTTGGGGTCAAAATATTATCCAAAATGGTTCTTTTGAATCATTTATGAATTGCCCGATTCATATATCTCAAAATAATTTTACTCCTTTAAATGATGTGAATTTTTGGAATTCACCTACAAATAGTACGCCTGATTTCTTTCATAAATGTTGTTATGTTTGGAATTGGTCTCAGCCAAAAAATGTTAATGGATGGCAACAACCTAGAAGTGGTAAGACTTATGCTGGATTATTTCAACTTGCAATAGACACACCTATTTTCTATTACAAAGAGTATGTTAAGAATACTCTATCGCAAAATTTGCAACAAAATACTCTATATAATATTCGATTTTTTATCTCTTATAGTTGTTCCTATTGTAGTAGTGGACCTTATAATGCTGTTGTAACAGATAGTATTGCTTGTTATTTTTCTGATACCTCAGTTTTTTTTAATATTAGTGGAAATATGCCTGTTACTCCACAGCTATATGATACCACAGGATTTTATACTGACACCTTAAATTGGATTGAAATTCGTTTTCAATATATTGCCCAGGGATGGGAGAATTATATAACAATTGGTGATTTCAAGCCTTACGATTCACTGGCAAATTACCAGGTTTTTCATAATAATGGGCATAATAATGGTGCTTCTTATTTATATATTGATGATGTGGCTATTTGGATGGCAGATACTATTCCACCAACTGCAGATGCAGGAAATGATACAACTATATGTATAGGTGGTAAGGCATTGCTTGGTACTCATAATTATTCAGATTATTATTATGAATGGTTTCCTACAACAGGACTTATTTATGATACGGTAGGGCAAACTTATGCAAGTCCTAATATAACTACAAAATATTATCTTAGAACAACAGATTTCACTTATGAGAAAACATTGGATAGTGTTACGGTGTATGTTGTTAATTGTGGTCAAAACGACACAACTGTTTGTATAGAGCAAAGTTTTTTATTGGGTAGTACATCAAATCCAAACTGGAATTATAAATGGTCACCACCAACTTATTTAAATTATGATACTATTGGGCAACCACTTTGCT
>JAIPBB010000237.1 GCA_021739805.1 Saprospiraceae bacterium
TATAAATCCTGTGTTAAAATGGCCAAAAAGGCTGCCGAACTAGACCCTTCACATGCTTTGGCGTATAATAACATTTGTTCAGCCTATAATGTTCTTGGCAAATATGAACTCGCAAAAAAAGCCTGCGAAAAAGCTCTTGAGATAAATCCTGATTTTGATCTTGCAAAAAACAATTTAAAAGTAGCAATCAATGGATTGGAAAGCAATAAATAAAGATTTAAGATTAAAAATATTGGAGTTGTATTTCAATGCAAATGCAGGACATATTGCTTGTTCGTTAAGTTGTGTCGAATTACTTTCTGCCTTATTTCTTGAACTTAAAGAAACAGGAGAAGAAGTAATCCTTTCAAAAGGTCATGCTGCGGTTGCTCTATATGCTGTTTTAAATAAATTGGGTGAGATTACTGATGACGAATTACAGACTTTTTATAAAAATGGAACTTCATTGCCTGCTCATCCGGCTCCATTAAAATACAGTTCTATTCCTTTTGCAACTGGTTCATTAGGTCATGGTTTTCCTGTTGCATGCGGAATTTCAAAAGCTCTAAGCTTACAAAAATCGGAAGTACTAACTTACGTTTTAATGTCTGATGGTGAAACAAACGAAGGCACTACATGGGAAGCAGCCCATTTTGCAGTTAAACACAAACTCGATAATTTAATTATTATAATTGATAAAAATCGGATTCAGGGATTTGGTGAAACTGTTGATGTTTTGGGTGATACTGCCTCAAAAGAAAAATGGCTTGTATTTGGATTTGATGTTAAGGAAATTGATGGTCATAATTCTCAATTTTTAGTTGAGACAATCAAAGATTTAAAAAATAAAAAAAACGGAAAACCCAAGCTGATAATTGCAAACACTATTAAAGGCAAAGGTGTTTCTTTTATGGAAAACACAGTTGATTGGCATTATTGGCCAATGAGTGAGAAGCAATATGAGAAGGCGAAGATGGAAGTTTTGGAAAGTTAAGGAGTAAGCTAAGGAAGAAGGCAAAAGGCGAAAGTAAAAAGGCTGTCGTATTATTACAATTATCTCGTAGGGATAATATATTTGTAGATAAAAAAATACACCCTCGAAAAAGTCCCGTAGGGATCTAATAGTAAAAATTTCGATTAATAATGAATTATTATAAACTAAACACAAACACAATTGAAAAACTTAAAAAGCTGAAAGGCCCAATAATGATTTTTGGGGCCGGTGGTTTTATTGGTGTTAATTTATTAAAAACCATACTAAATTATCGTGATGATGTTTTTGGTGTTTCCCAGGAGCATAATAATAATTGGCGTTTTGTCGCAACATCCTGCCCAAAAAGTAATTTAAGAACTTGTGATATTTCTCATAAAAAAAATCTAAAAGAACTTATTAAAGAGATAAAGCCAAAAACAGTTTTCAATCTTGCTGCTTATGGTGCTTATTCAAAGCAAAAGGAATACGATAAGATTTATCGGACAAATTTTATTGCATCTGTTGATATTGTAGAAGCTTTGAAAGAAACCGGATTTGAAGTTTTTATTCAGGCAGGTTCAAGCTCTGAATATGGATTGAATTCAATTGCTCCTTCTGAAGACACAAATTTGATTCCTAATAGTCATTATGCAGTCTCAAAAACAGCAATTTATCACGCTATTAAATATTTTGGAGAAATAGAAAAACTGCCGGTTGCTCATTTGCGATTATATTCAGGATATGGTCCATGGGAAGAACCTGACAGATTGATTCCTGTTCTTTTATCAAATGCAAGGAAAGGCAAGTTCCCAGCTCTAGTTCAACCTGAAATTTCACGTGATTTTATTCATGTTAAAGACATTGTTTCAGCTTTTGTTTCGGTTGCTTCGGAAATGAAAGAAAAACATTATGGTCAAGCATTTAATGTTGGAACTGGCATAAAAACAACAATTAAAGAATTAGCATTGCTAGTTAAAGAAATTCTTCAAATTGAAAATAATCCGAAGTTTGGCAATATGGAAAACCGAAACTGGGACTTACCCGATTGGTTTGCCAACCCACAAAAAATTATCAATGAAATTGGATGGAAACCCGAAATTTCTTTAAAAGATGGAATTATTGATACAATTACTTGGCAAAAAGAAGTTAATTTTGACGATGCGTTTTGGAATAGGCAAAAATAGAAAAAGCAAGGATTAAAGAATTCATGGAACTTACATTTTCAATAATATTACCATTGTATCGTCAGATAGCTCATCTGCCAGTGATATTTAAAGAATATACTGAAAAACTTACAAGCCTTAATGAAACATGGGAATTGATTTTTGTTGTTAACGGGCCAGATGATGGTTCTTATGATTTAGCTAAGAAGTATGCGGATGAAAACAAAAATATTAAAACCATTATTAGTAAAGAGCCAGGTTGGGGAAAAGCAGTAAAAATTGGAATTCAAAATGCTGAAGGCAGATTAATTTGTTATACAAATTCAGCAAGAACCAATGTTGATGAGCTTCTAATGATTTTAAATTATGCTCTGGTAAATAACAATAATGTTGTTAAAGCAAACAGAATAATACGTGAGAGTTTGATTCGAAGAATTGGTTCTGTTATTTTTAATTTTGAAAATCGAACTGTTTTCAATACTCCTATTTGGGATGTTAATGGAACTCCAAAAGTTTTTCCGGAGCAAATACTTAAAGAACATGAGATTTATTCAGAAGGCGATTTAATCGATGCTGAATTAATTGCCAGATGTATTAAAAATCATATTCCGGTAATTGAAATACCAATATTTTCAACTGACCGAATAAGTGGGAAAAGTACAACAAGTTTCAAATCAGCTTTTAAAATGTATTTTGGGATTTTTAAGCTTAAAAAGAAAATTTGATAATGAATTCAAAATCAAAATATGCAATAGAAGAAATTTGGGATATTCAAACCGCAGCGATGCGTGACCCTTCACAGATTGTTGGCTCAGCTGATTTGAAATCTTCGGGAATATTTAAGGAATCACTTGAATATTCAGTTGATGATTCCTTTACAGAAATTTTATCCGAACTTGATATAACACTTCTTATAACTCGCGAATACGAGCATCTTTTATTGGCTTTAAATTCAAAGGAAGGCAAACTAAATCAAACTTTCATTAATTTACCGCATCCATCCGGAATTGCTGTAAATCGAAAAACAAAATCAGTTTATATTGCCGCTACAAGAAATCCAAATCAAATTATTGAATTTAAGCCGGTAAGGAAAAAATTACAAAGAAGCGATAATAAATTAGATAGTGAATTCGAAAATGTTTTGATGCCGATTCGCTCTAAGTTTTATCCGGGAGCTTATTATTTTCATGATTTGGTTTTTATTGGCGAAGAACTATACGGAAATTCGGTTGGACAAAATGGTATTGTTAAAATTGATTTCAATTCATCAGAACATGAAAAATTAATGTGGTGGCCAAAATCAGTTGAAAAAGAAAATGGTAAACCAAACAAAACTTCAAATTTCCTTCAGTTAAATTCTATTGCGGCAGGCTCATCAATTGAAAACTCTTATTTTTCTGCTTCAAGCGAAAATATAATTAAACAAAGACCAGGAGATATGGATTATCCTGTCGATAAAACAGGTGTTATATTTTCAGGAAAAACAAGAGAAGTTATTGCCAGGGGCTTAACTCGTCCACATTCAGCACGACAGTATAAAGGTAAAGTTTGGGTTGATAATAGTGGATATGGCGAAGTTGGATATATCGAAAAAGAGAAATTTGTGACATATAAAAAATTACCCGGTTGGACAAGAGGATTGTGTTTCTGTAAAAATATTATGTTTGTTGGTGTTTCCAGAATATTGCCTCAATATTTACATTATGCACCCGGTTTGCAAAATGATAAAACCTATTGTGGTATTTTTGCAATTAATACAGATACAAATGAAATTATTGGCTCTATAAAATGGCCATATGGAAATCAGGTTTTTGGAATAGAATTTTTAAGTAAATCTATTACTAGCGGATTTATATATAAAAATGCCGAACCAACAACTGAAGAAGAAAAAAGTGCATTTTATAAATACAAGATATAGTAAAAGAATAAAATTATGAAGTAGAAAAAAGGTAAAAATTACAAATTACAATTACCAAAATACAAATAAATTACAATGAACAAATTCAAAATTCCAAACACTATAATATACCATTTTGGGACGTTTTGAAAATTTTTTTTTTGAAAATTATTTGATATTTGTTTTTTGCTATTTGGTGCTTTATTTCAAAATTTGTTCCATTAAATTGAACAAAAAAAAATTAGAAATTAATTAAAAATTAAAATAATATGAATAATCAACCCTTTAAATTATTAATGCTGGGAGCAATGTATGAAAATGGTGGAAACACAACCCACCGATTCCTTGACGGACATCCTGAATTATTTGTTTATCCTTTTGAATCTCAACCCGGAACAAAATATGTAACCGACCATTTATCATCAATGTTTCCATTGAAATATCGCTGGCCTGTGGTGCCTGAAAATTTAAAGATTGAGCAAATTTACTACTCAATCATTGATGAAGAATGTAAAATAAGAGCAAGAACTCCTTTTGTTAGTAAATTTCGAAATGCCGATTTTGACTTTAATGATGAAGAAAGAAAAGAAATATTCATTAAGTATTTAGATGGTAAAAAAATTACCAGAGCTTCAGTGATGGAAGCTTTTTTCCGTTCAACTTTCGATGCATGGAAAAACTACAATAGAACGGGAAAAGAAAAAGTTTGGGTTGGTTATAGTCCGATTATTGGCGTTGATGGTGAAAAAATTATAAATGAAATGGATGGTAATGGTTATGTGCTTCATGTTATGCGAAATCCGTTTTCATGTTATGCTGAAACAAAAAAACGCCCTGTGCCGCTTTCGTTAGACCATTATATCAATGCCTGGGTAATTAATCAATATTATGCTCAATATTTAGCAACAAAATATCCTGATAATTTTTTCTTTGTCAGATATGAAGATATAATTGCAAGTCCAAAGGAAACTTTAGGCAAAGTGATGACAGAAATTGGTCTTGAAAAGTCTGACTCATTGAATAATCCAAGTTGGAATGGCGAAGCTTTAAAAGAAGTTTATCCATGGGGAACTGTTAAAATTCCAACCCAGGAAGTTAATATAGAAACTGCAAAAGAATTGAATTCTGATGAAATTAATGAGGTGTTTTTAAGAACAAAAATGTATCTTGAAAATTTCGACTATATGGATATTTATGAAAAAATAAAATAAACTCAAATATTAAAATTCATAGTTTAATATATTTGAGATTAAACACTTTCAGTCTTTAGTTTGTTATATTTTGTTGGATGAAGTGTTGATTTTATTGACTACTCCTTCCTTTATATATTTTATCATAAAGTGCTATACTCCATGTTTTAAATTCAGGTTCAAAATATCCACCAAATACTGATGTATCTAAATATATTCTTTCAATTCATTAAAGATGCGATATTTTTATTTTTTGCCAATTATTGTTTATTGTGATAATGTTTACCCTAAATAAATTACCTAACTTTGCCTTTTAGCAACACCCAAAATCAATGAAACATTTCATAATAATATTATTATTCCCTTTTACATCTGTATTTGGTCAAAGCGTAGAGTTAATTGACTATACGCTTTATCCTTGCGATAAAGATGAAATGGTCAATCTTCAATTATACCAAAAACGCATTATTGAAAAACATTTTCTTTCTGATACATTGGTGATAAAAGTTACGACTGTTATGAATTGTTGCTCTGGAGAAAAAGGTAGTGCAACCTTACTCAATGATACAATTAAGTTACTTTCCGACTTTAGTGATTCTGTGCCTGTTTATGGCATCAAAGGAGACACCATAGGTTGGAAAGAGCCAGTAATATGTGATTGTGAATGTTGTTTTACAATTGAATACAAAATTAAAGGAGTCCAAAATCAAGATTATAAAATCACAATTAATGGTGAATTAATAGATGTTTTGCCAAATAAATACATACCTGAAAGTTATAAAATAGTTGATAATGATACCTTGTTTTTTCATGATAATAATGGTTATATGTATTCCTACACTTATTATAAATCTGGTAAGGTACGGTCAGTAAGAAAACAAAAATATCCGTACTATTATTGGAAAACATATTATGAAAATGGACAATTGAAAACTAAGACTGAATTTTATAAGGATTTTGACAACGCAATTATCAAAGAATATGATGAGAAAGGAAATTTGATTAATCAAGAAAACAATAATAAACAAGAAACAACTAAAGATAAAACACATTAAAACTTCCATTCAACAAAACCGTCAGGACGAACTGCCAATCTTCTCACTTTATTCTTATTTAGAAACCTAATTTATTCTGTTGTTTTATCCTCAATAAATTACCTAACTTTGCCTTTTAACAACATTCTTAGCCAATGAAACATTTCATAATAATATTTTCATTTCTTATTAGCATTTTCCCGGCTTTTTCCCAGCACACTAACATAATGATTAGCAATCAGTATAATCCAGAAGAGCCATCAATAATGATTAATCCAAAAAACACAAATCAAATTGTAGCCGGTTCTAATTTGAAAAATTATTTTTATTCGGATGATGCAGGAATAACGTGGAATGTTGATACAATGATTTCTTCTTATGGTGTTTGGGGTGACCCATGTATAATTGCTGATACAAATGGAGATTTTTACTTTTTCCATTTATCAAATCCACCATTTGGAAATTGGATTGACAGAATTGTTTGTCAAAAGCTGGATTCTTTTGGTGGAAGCTGGAATGACGGCACTTTTATGGGATTGAATGGAACAAAAGCACAGGATAAAGAATGGGCAATTGTTGACCCTGCAACGAATATTATTTATATTACATGGACACAATTTGACGATTATGATAGCCACAATCCAAATGACAGTTCTGTAATAATGTTTTCAAGGTCAATAAATCAGGGGCAAAGCTGGTCACCGGCAAAAAGAATTAATAAAATTGCAGGTGATTGTGTTGATAGCGATAGTACTGCTGAAGGTGCTGTGCCTGCAGTAGGACCAAATGGTGAAGTCTATGTCTCATGGGCAGGACTGGCAGGATTGGTTTTTGATAAATCTCTTGATAGCGGAAACACATGGCTGCAAAATGATATTTTAATTGATAGTTTTCCCGGTGGATGGAATTTTGATATTCCCGGAATTAGCAGATGTAATGGATTACCGATTACTGTTTGTGATTTAAGTGGTGGGTCAAATCATGGAACTATTTATGTAAACTGGACTGACCAAAGAAATGGAACAACCGACACAGATGTATGGCTTTCAAAATCAACTGACGGAGGCAATACATGGAGTCCTGCAAAAAGAGTGAACGATGACCCGGCCGGAAAACAGCAATTCTTTACCTGGATGGCTGTTGACCAGATTACTGGCTATTTATATTTTGTTTTTTATGACCGAAGAAATTATACCGATAACAAAACTGATGTTTATATGGCTCAGTCAAAAGATGGAGGAAACACATTCATAAATTTCAAAATCAGCGAAAGTCCTTTTGTTCCGTTTGATAATATTTTTTTTGGCGACTATACAAATATTTCTGCACATAATAATGTTGTAAGACCAATTTGGACAAGACTTCACAATGGTGATTTAAGCGTTTGGACTGCTTTGATTAATGTAAATGTTATCGGAATTGAAAGCCAGGAAAGCATTAACCTTTCGTTAGAACAAAACTATCCAAATCCATTTAGCTCCGAAACCTATTTTGCATTTAAACTTCATAAAAATGCTAAAATAAATTTATTGGTTTATGATGTTTTTGGGTGTGAAGTAGCCAGAATAATTGATGGAGAAACAAGAAATTACGGAAAATATATTGAAAAATTCGAACCGGAAAGCTATTCATTAAATTCGGGAGTTTACTATTTTTCACTTCAATCTTCGGAAGCAAATATTGTGAAAAAGATGATTTATGTGAAGTAGTATTTACTAATTATTAATTGGCAATTAGAAATTAGTAATCCTTAGTTAATTTTAAGTTTATTTTTCATTGTAGTAATTATTTTTGCTGAAAGTTTAATTAACTCTTCACTTTCCATAATAAGTGATGATGCGATTTTTTCTTCCAAAATTTCAGAATCTTTGAGTAATCTTAACCAATAGTTCGTTTCTCTGCTCTCTTTATGAGCAATGTTCATTTTTGCAAAGAAATCCTTTTCTGTCTGACCACCAATGGCTTCTTCAATATTTGCACCTATTGAAGTCCCACTTCTTAATAATTGTCGTCCCAAATCATATTCTTGTTTTGATTTTAAATGTTGATAGGCTTTAATTGTCCTAAGTGCAAATTTGTAGGATTTGTCTTGAATCACATTCTTTTTCATAGTTCTATTTTTTTAATTACTAATTACTAATTTTCAATTACTAATTTAAACATTAATTCTGAAAAAATAAGTTTAAAGTCAAATTAAATAGATTTGAAATTATCCTCAAAAAGGTTTAAATAATTCTATTACTTTTGTACCTTATTTAAACACAAATCTTGAATGAGTGAGCAAATTAAACACGAATGT
>JAIPBB010000238.1 GCA_021739805.1 Saprospiraceae bacterium
AATTCTCTTACCGTTAACCCGGAGTCCTGTTGCAGACTTATCAGTTCACGAAATCTGGATTCTTTTTCCATACACTTTTTAGCGCGCAAGATACAGATCCTGTTCTTTCAGCTCAATATGTAGGAGGCCGAAGGCTTACAGTTAATAGAAAAGCCAATTATTTGGTTCTTTGAATTAACTTCTCTAAAATAATCTCTTCCAACAATGGATGAATAATAAGTGTAAGAATAATGGGGGTCATTAAAACTCTGAAATAATGCGAGTCCAATTTTATTTTTTGAATTTAGTATTTCGTTATAACCTAATTGATAACCGAAGTTATTTTGAAAATTTTTGTAATTACTATGAGAATATATCGAAGAAAATGTAATTTCTTGACCTGATAGCATATTGAATAAGAAAAAGTATGGAATTATTAAAATTAAGCATTTCATAATTCTTTGGTTTTCATTAATGTGGGTTTGTTCTCACACTTGTTGCCAACGGTGGCAATATGCGGAGGCCGGGATTTCGAAGCTCCAACTTATCATACCGTTGCTATTTTTAATAAATGTGCAAAAGTTTAAATTACCCACATCCCCCGGCTTACGTATATTGCGTGTTGGCGGTAGTTAATATTTGAACCTATATTCCTTACTATCTGATTTTAAATTAATTAATCCATGTTGCGAGTTGTAATATAAACTATCCAAACCAACACCCCCAACAGAAAACCCTCCACTTTTTAATAAATAAACACCTGAGTATGTATGGCTATAAATTGTAGTATCTCCAATAAATGTGATATATTTTTCACCATTGGGATCCTGTAGATCATAAGGCTCCAGTTCAAATTTTATATGCTCATCCAATAAAAAATCAAAATACACACAAAAGGGGTCACTAAATTTATTTATTCTGATATATATTTTTTTGGAATCCTCATTATTGGACAATAAAATTTTTCTCTCCTCATAAGAAAAACCATATAAACCTGAATTGTCGCTTACAATGTATGTACTATCTCCTGATGCAATATATACAACTGAATCATCTGCGCTAAATATCCTTATTGTATCACCATTTTTATATGGGAAAAATTGTTTTTCATTTTCTGACAGATAATAAGTTTCATCCTTTTTCCTTTCACATTGGTAAAAGCATAAAGGCAATAATAAGATGAATAAAACTAAAATTTTCATAATCTATTTGTATTTATAAGCATAATATTTTACGGGTAATGGTTTTATTATCAAACGATATTTTAAGAAGCAACATTCCTTTTTCATTAGAAAGATCAATCTTACCTGATTTTGAATATTGTCCTTTAGAAACTATTCTACCATTTATATCTAATACTTCAATATATAGTGGTGAGGTTATGTTTTCTATCTCTACATTTATTTCACTTTTTGTAGGGTTCGGAAACACATTAATATCAACTGATGTAAATTCGTTATCATTTTCATTTATTTCATCTACTGATAGATTATTATTTACCCATAAGACCCGTGTGCAGCTATATGATTCTGAAGCACTTTTAACAATATCAACTTTTAAAGTGTATTGCCCTGGTTTAATATTGCCTGGAAATAATAATATATCTCCCTGGTAATTATATAAATAATCGTCTGATGACAATTCCCAATTGATAGATTTAATAACATCAGGTAAGTTATCAATAGTGTACTCTACATCTTGCCCTGCATATTTTGAACCAATAATTTTTGGAGTGAATTTACTTCCAAGTGAAATGTTTGTCGATTTTAAACTACTACTCTTTAAAGAACCTGAATTTGGAGATGCCGTGAAATTACAACCAGCTTCAATGGTTGTACCCGGCTGTAATATAATATTTGGTGCTGATAATGTTACATTTGTATTGGCTTTAAAGACAACATCGCCTGTCGCAATGTTTTTGTTAGTAAATGGATTAACATTATTTCCAACCTGTATGCTATTATTTGCAATAAAAGTTTTGTCTGAACTAATCACACTATTTTGTAAATAATAATCATCATACATTATTTCCTGTAACAATATATCTTGGGTTATATTGCGCCAATTCCAAGAAGCATCCCAATATCCTAAATCGTCCAAACTTATATGTCCAGTATTGGAGCTATTAGAATATATATCATCAAGTGGTGTCTGATTTGAATTAATAATTCCATCTTTAGTATGTGTGGAAGAATTAAAGTAGTGTAAGCCATCAGTACCATCAATAATGCTTTGATCCAAGTCAATTGAGCTTACCGATGGTACAAAACTAAAATAATCAATACCTGTGGTGCTCATCCCCATTGTCCAGAATTTTCCTCCCGGACAATTGTCATAAGCTTTATTATCAGAAGAATATTTCGCCTGTTTATCTGTCCATAAAATACATAATCCACCCCATATTCGAATTCTTGAAACCTCTTGATTGGTTGTATTGACATTAGTAGTATTTATTGTAACCTTATATTTAGCTAAGGCACAGGCACCCCACTCATCTTCAAATATTTTATCACCTGGATTAAAAGGAAGGTCGTAAGCTCTATTGCTGCCGCTAATTAATGCAATATTCCTTGTTTGCGATGGATAACCCAATCCTGATAAATAGGTTTGCATTGCATCAAAATCAGAACTCCCTTTTATGTGTCTAACTAATAATTGTTTTGCTGCCGATGAGTTAAGTGCGTTATTTATTTGTGTCGGAGTATAACCGACACCCAAAAATGAAAATAAATCAATCCAACCTTGAAATAGCTCTACTAAATTTACATCCAAAGCATCTCTGAGAACAGTTTGGAATCCATAAGGTATATTTGCACCCTTATGTGGTGAGTCATACGATACAAATAAACCCATCTCATGGTTTATGTTATCATTTTCCATTTCTTTTAATGCTATCCTGCTGATTAGACCGCCCATACTTTCACCAATAACAACACCCTCAAAGTTTCCAGCTTTTTCACTATTTATCTGTTCAATCAAGCTTTTTACAACTTCAGCATTGTCATGCATTGATTGCGTGTTATTCGAAAAGTTTAGAAAATAGAGATCATATCCATTGTCCAATAAAGGTTGAACAAAGCCCGCATCATACCAATTGTCGTACAAATCGTTATATGAATAGTCATTAAGGATATCAAAACCCTCAACTATTATTACCGGTTTATCAAGATCACCTGTTGATTCATAACGATAAGTCCCTCCTTGTACTGTTCCTGTTGACTTTAAATTGGATTGCTTTATTTCAATTATTCCTGTTTGCTTGGGAGCCGTATACTCCAAATCTTTTACTGTTAGAACTGTATTTGATATTAATGTATCTGTTTCTGTTAACAACTTGATAACAATACTTTTTTGACCAATACAATTATACTGTATATTTATTTGACTGGTTTTTAGAGATATTTTATGAAAACCATCACCATTACCAAAATCTATATCAAGTGACTCAATTTCATTCTCATTGTTTGAAAATAACAGACTTGGATCAATATTGAATGTAACATTAGCCGAGTTTATTTTGGGAACAAGGACAGAAGAAGCAAATATCGATATCTCATTGATTTGAGGAGAGTAATCATTATTCTCAATAAGTTTTATTAATTCCCCGTCTTTGATATAATTCCCTTTATAATAAATTAAGGAAATAGGAATATCATGATATAAACCATCTTCATAACTCTTCCTATCAACTAATTGCTCAAAATCTGGTAATGGGTTTTTCTGTGGATATAAAAAACTACACTTTTGAATCATTTGATAGAGAAAGTAATAATTAATTAAATCAGCTTGTGAACCTTCCTCTGAATTTGAATATTTGTCTATATTCTCTATTAACTTAAATCCCTGATTAAACAATATACCTGTTGGGATTTTCTCAGAAGGAATCTTTGAGTAAAGCAAATCCAGTTGAGCAAATGGATCGCTTTTAACATTCTGACTATAGCTAAAATGACAAATGCATATTAAAAATAAAATAAATATATTCTTCATTTCTTATCTGTTTTTATGTTTATAATTATTCCGTTTACTCTGATTGTAGCACTTTAATTACCGCCAACACTTTAATATGTCCAATACCAAAAAAAAACGCGTATGTACAAGAATCTCAAATATATTATTCCAAGCCGGGGATTTATAATTGGATCTGTATCGCACGTATTAATCACTAATTTAAGGGATAATTCAGATAAAAGCACCTAAACACATTTTTATTATTCATATAAATGGAAAAATCCGGGGCGTTTTATTGATTTGCGGGGTGGGTGAATTTGTTTCTCCGGGTTTTGAGGAGTTTTGAGATGTATGTTGGGTTGAGTCTTGTATGAATGTTCGGCGGTATGCACTGTACCGGCGAACGGAGTGTGGTTTACCTTTTTAAGTATAAGCTAATTTATAAATAATTCTTCTCAATTGCGATTTTGCAGGTATAGTGTTTACCGTTTGTTAGGCTTATGTGCCAACTATAAATCAACATTCATTCTTAAATGTCCGCCAAACCCTTCCCGAATTATTCTCATCAAAGTTGAGAGTCTGATATCGGAAGCATTGTTTTCAATTCGAGAAATATAGTTTTTTGTCGTGCCACATTTCTCGGCCAGCTGGGATTGGGTTAATCCGTTCCCTTTTCGAAGTTCCTGAATCATAACACCAAGCTTAAATGCTTCAAAGCCTTCCTCAAAAAACTCTCTTTTCTCTGTTCCTCTCTTACCGTATTGCTGATCTAAATGATCAGTAAATGAGGTTAGATTCTTATTTTTTTGCTTTTTCATCGAAGTATTGTTTTTTAAATTTTTCCGCCATTTCAATTTCTTTCTTCGGGGTTTTTTGAGACTTTTTCTGAAATCCGTTTACTAGAATTATCATTTTGCCCTTATCAAAAAAGCAAAAGACTCTAAAAATATTTCCGCCCGATTCAACACGGATTTCATACAATCCGGTTGAGTTTTGAATGTGTTTGAAATATTTGGTTGGAACTCTTTCAAGTGTTGCTATTAATTTTAAAGTCCAGTTAAATTTCTTCTTAACATCATCATTAAGAGTCCCGAAGAAATCTAAATAGTAGTTCTTATAATAGAATATTTTCCTGACAAATGTTTCTTTCACGATACAAAGTTACCTAATTAGACAACATTTCCAAATAATTTGAATGAAAAATAGGGTTGGAGCCGGCATTAAGCCTAACACTTTTATATGTCCAATACCAAAAAAAAAATATAAACGCTTATGTGCAGAAATCTCATATAAATTATTCCAGGCCGGGGATTTATAATTGGATCTGAAGCTCACTTATTAATCACTAATTTAAGGAATAATTCAGATAAAAGCACCTAAACGCATTTTTATTATTCATATAAATGGAAAAATCCGGGGCGTTTTATTGATTTGCAGGGTGGGTGAATTTGTTTTCTCCGGGTTTTGAGGAGTTGTGAGATGTTTGTCGGGTTGAGTCTTGTATGAATGTTCGGCGGTATGGCCTATGCCGGGGGTATAAAGGTTTATTTTCGGGTTTTAGATTTAAGCTAATTTATGAATAATTTTTCTCTATTGCGATTTTCCAGGTATAGTGTATACCGTTACCGCCAGTGCAATCCTATCTTTTAGTTAAAATGTCAAATAATTCAACATTGATATAATAATTACCTGTGCCTAGCTTTTCTTTTCTCAGCATATTATCATCCGCTAATTTATTTAGATAGTTTGCAGCAGTTAGTCTTGAAACACCAAGGTCTTTAACTATGAATTCGATTTTTGTATATGGATGTTTAAATAAGTTATTTAGTAAATCCTGACTGTAAAACTTATAATTATTTCTCAATCTATGCTTATAATCGAGCATTAAAATTTTGATTTTTATAATTAAGTTGATGGTTTCTTTGGCTGTAGTCTCAACACCTTTAATCATAAATAGAATCCATTCTTCCCATAAATCTTCATCCCTCACTTTTTGAAGTAATCTATAATAATCAGGTTTATTTTGAATAATATAGTTGCTTAAATATAATATTGGAAGGTTTTGTAAATTCATCAAGATAAGAAAAAGGATATTAATTATTCTACCTGTACGACCATTCCCATCATAAAATGGATGAATACTTTCAAATTGAAAATGTATTATTGCCATTTTTATCAAAGGGTCACAATCTTGCATTTCCGATACATTTATATATTTTTCAAGATTCGCCATTAATTTCAATATCTCATCATAATCTTGCGGCGGAGTATAAATGGTTTCGCCAGTAGCTGCATTTTTTAGCGCAGTGCCCGGCAATTTCCTAATTCCCGCCTTATTATCTTCTAAAATTTCCTGTATTTGAATAATACTTTTATTGGTCAGAAGGCCATTTTTTTTAATGAGCTCAAATCCTTTTTTTAATGCTGAAATGTAATTTTGAACTTCTTTTGCTTCCAAAGATTTAAATGCATCCAGATTCAATTCTGATTTGTATAAATCGTCATGCGTGGTAATAATATTTTCAATCGCTGAACTATCCTTTGCTTCCTGCAGACCTAATGTATTTATTAAAATATTCTGATTCGGAATAGATGATGCAATACCTTTGAGTTCTGCCAAAGCGGCATGAGCAGAAGGTAAGGCTTTCAAAACCTTAATTGTTTCTATTTCAAAACTTAAGGGTAATTCAGTAAGGCTCTGTTTTTTCATTATGTAAAGATATTTAAATTATCTATACAAAGATATATCTTATGTAAAGAAAACGCAAAAAACTTTACATAAAATGCATAAATGGTATAATTATTCTAATTTTATATACATAAGCGCGGTTTTTGTCAGCATGGCGGTAACTTTAATATATCAATACCCAAAAAAAATATAAACGGTTATGTAAAGGAATCTCAGATATATTATTCCAGGCCGGGGATTTATAATTGGATCTGTATCGCACTTATTAATCACTAATTTAAGGAATAATTCAGATAAAAGCACCTAAACGCATTTTTATTATTCATATAAATGGAAAAATCCGGGGCGATTTGTTGATTTGCAGGGTGGGTGAATTTGTTTCTCCGGGTTTTGAGGAGTTTTGAGATGTTTGCCGGGTTGTCTTGTGAGAACGTTCGGCGGTATGCACTGTAACGGCGAACGGAGTGTGGTTTACCTTTTTAAGTATAAGCTAATTTATAAATAATTCTTCTCAATTGCGATTTTGCAGGTATAGTGTTTACCGTTTGTGAGAGCCAGTGCATTCATTTTATACATCAATCAATTCATAGTTTGTACTCCGACCACCTGAATCTTCTTGCTTCAAGATACCTTTTTCAATCAAATCTTTAATATCTCGCAATGCAGTATCTGCTGAACATTTCGTTATATTAGCCCATTTGGAAGATTTAAGCTTACCGTCAAAACCATCTAAAAGTTTATTAAGCATTAAACGTTGACGACTATTCAAAATGGTATCATTGTGCTTGTCCCAAAATTCTGCTTTAAGAAGTACTTTTTGCATAGTTAGATCAGAAGATTCTAAAGCCCGGTATAAACAGCCTAAAAACCATTCTAACCATTCTGTAATATCACCACCACTAAACTGGACTTTATACAGTATTTCATAGTACAGTTTTCGTTCGAGCAAAATTTGACTTGAAAGGCTATAAAATCTTTGGGAACTTTCATCCGAAAGTGCAAGTAATAAATCTGAAAGTGCTCTGGCCATACGTCCATTTCCATCATCAAATGGATGAATAATAATAAACCAAAAATGAGCAATAGCAGCTTTAAGTACAGCATCAATTTTTGTTTCATTATTAAACCAATCCAAAAATGCATCCATTTCTTTTTGCACCTGCTCTGGAGATGGTGCTTGGAAATGAACTTTTTCTTTCCCCATTGGACCTGATACAACTTGCATTTCTCCTTTTCGATAGTGGCCTACATCAATTCTAATCATTCCACTTCTTCCGGAAGGAAATAAGGCAGCATGCCAACTAAATATGCGCTCTGAATCTAGTGGCTTATTATAGTTTTGAGTTGCATCAAGCATCATTTCTACGACACCTTCAACATCTCTATCAGAGTAAACCATCCCAGCATACTCAATTCCTAACCTTCTTGCGATAGACGAACGAACTTGGTTATAGTTAAGATTTTCACCCTCGATTTCAGATGATTTTAGCACATCGAGTGTTAAGGTTGACAACATTGCCTCCTCTTTTATAGAAAATCCCAAAGCACTCATTTGCCCTAAAATCTTCCCTTGCATATGACGTACCTTTCCAAGTATTACTTGAATTTTTTGCTCGTCCCAAGTAAAGTCAGGCCAATTGTCGTATTGATAAATATATTTTGCCATTGGGTTTCATTGTAATGCGGCAAATATACAACTTATTCTCCGCATATTTAATGGAAATAAAGAAAATATTCTCCGCATAGGGATCATTTAGCATTGGCTCCAACGGGAGTCTGTGTAAAAACTCAATTTAAATATAAATATAACTCCTTAGGATGAAACTCCGAGGTTTTGGGAGCAATAAAATCTACCCTTATGGAAGAAGTAGTTTTAAAAGCCTGAATAAAAAACTCGTTTATTTG
>JAIPBB010000239.1 GCA_021739805.1 Saprospiraceae bacterium
TGGATTATAAAAAATTCTTTCTCCAACTTTTTTAGTTTTATAAAGAATGTTTTCCATTTGATTTAGTTCCTATTTCTGTTGGTTTAGAAAGTTATTATTTAGTTTATCATTCTGGAATTTAAAATTTTGCATAACGGTTTATGTAAGTGGAGTGCGGGATTAAAAGTGATGAACTTTCAAAACCGCACGGAGCCAATTCGTTTATTCATATTTTCTTTTTTTAAGCCAATCGTCAAAGACGAATTGGCGGTGTTGCAACGAAGAACTGTGGTTGAATTACCCGCTGAAACCCGCATTACATTTACATTTTGTTATGGGCTGAATTTTATCTTAAGTTTTTTTCAATTTCATTTAATAATTCATTTTTTATAAATCCATTACGTGCATATACAAATTTCCCGTCTTTTATTAAAAAGACTGAAGGACCTGCTGAAACACCATAATTGGAGGCAACTTCTTTTGCAGAATAAAGTGAAGGATATTCCATTTTCATTTTTTTAATATAATCTGCCAATCCTGTACTATCCGATTTTGTAAATTCTATTCCATAAACTTTGAGACCTTTGTTTTTAAATCTTTGATGAATTTCATTTATCTCGGGAATGGCAAGTACGCAACCTGTGCAATAAGGGAACCAGAATTCTAACATAATCAGGTTGGCATCTATTTGTGAAAGGGTTAAAGAATCTCCTGTCATTGAGGGCAATGTCCAATCTAATGCCTTAACACCTACATAAGAATTGCCTCTAAGTATATTTTCATTCATAGAAACAAGTTGATATTCTTCAAATGTATATTTTTTGTAATCCGACTTTTGTAATGAATAGTCAAATAAGGAATCATTTATTGTTACGAACGGGTTTATTTTATTGTATGTCATAACCCAAATGGGTGAGTTTTTTTCAAAAAGACTTATGAATTGCTTCGGTAATAAATCCTTTTTATCAATGAATAAATTATAATTACGTATGGTATTTTCTTTTTGAACAATATTCCCAAACATATCTATACTTTTTCCATACATTAAAATATCAAATCCTATGCAATCTGTATTTTCGATAATTGTATCCGCCATGCGGTTAAATATAACTGCAGTATCGTTTAGCATTTGTGGCAATAAATCTCGTAATTGTTTAATTGAGAAAATAGAAATTATGATTCCTTCCAAATCCTCCTTCGAATGTACAGGAGTAAAAACCAGTTGTTTTTTTTCTTTAATTGTATAAAAGGATGTTAATCCATTGAATCCCATTTCCCCATAATTACTCGATAAATTGTATCGTGCGCCAAAAATTGAATCCTTACCTATGAAATCAAAAACTGCAATTAAAGAATCACTTATTCCTAACTCACCTGTCATGAAATTATAATTTTTATAGTCATACTTATATTGAACAGATGTAAAGTCTTGTAACTTTTTATTTGTCTTTGAAAGAATATCAAGGACTGGATTAGAGCAACTATTAAATAAAATACCTAATAGAAAAAGTAAATAAGTTGATATCGTTTTCATCGGTTTATATTTTGTTCGTGTTCTGGTTTTTAATTTTGCCCATAACGGTCGGCGGTATGTTTTTGTTGCCGATTTCGGAGCACGTCACTGTCAAACCACGATGAAGTTTGAAGCGAGCTACAACCGTTGATTTCAGCACTATCTCGGCAATAAAATATACCGCATGTTAGCAACTGGGCGTTCTTGTCTGTCAATGGTTTGAGATATATTTCCAATTCTGTCATTCCTTATTTTTCTGTCTTAAAGATTTAGTTTTTTAGTGTCGGCAAAGTCAGGGCTGGCAAAATAGACAAGCTCTTTGGCAGGTTTTGGTTTTAGCGTTGGCTGGTGCGACCTGACAATGTGCTTGGCTATGTGCTGTAGGTTTTTCATTTCATTATATTTCTTTTGTTTCTCCATCGTTCATTTCAACTATTGGTGTTGTAAAAATCCTGTCATATTCGCTTCCGCTAAAAGTATGAATTGGAACAATATTTTTTGGTTTTATTGCTTCAACCATTTGTTTTAATGTTTCTGTGTCTGCGTGTCCGCTTGTATGAATTTTATGTATTGTGAAATTGCGATTTGTCAAATAGTCAAGGAATTTCTTTGTATCTGATTTTTGCAAATACCCTTCCCACATTGAATATATTAGGTTTCCGCCATCAATTTCATTTATATTTTCTATGTCTTTTTGCATTGATGGTCTTACAATCATTACAATCTTGTCAGCCTGATTACTAATTTCTTCTTTAGTGATTTTGTAATTTTTGAATTGATACAGAATTTGTTCGTGTCCTTCATTTTTCAACCGTCTGCTTGTGTAATAAGGAAACATTACTTTCAAATTTTCAAACTCTTTTGAGGGGAAAGGTATTTTAGCAAATTTTGATAATTCTTTCAAAATCGTTGCTACATAAACATCAACGACAAAAATTTTATTGGTTCTTATACAAGCCCTATAAATAGAGACAATTCTATCAATGTTTTGTCCTGACGTGTATATTAAATTGATTTTATTTTGCTGTTGAAAGACTTCCATTAAGTCATTCTCAATTTCTGTTTCTGTCTTAAACGGTTTGCTTTCTCTACCAATGGTTGTGCCTTCAAGAAGCAAATAATCCACATTCTGAGGTGCATTGTGCGTAAACCATTTAAAAGCGTTTGCTTTTCTGCCGTGGTTTCTAAAATCACCTGAATAAAATATGCTTTTACCTTCCGCTTCAACTAAAAATGAATACGCATCAAAAGCGGAATGGTCAGCCCAATAAGGCGTAATTGAAAAGTCGCCAATTTGAAAAACCTTTTCTTTTTCAAAGTAGTTAGCATTTTCAATGATTATTTCTTGTGGAGTAAATAAACTATTGAGTTCAATTATTTTATGTGTTGCTTCACCCAAAAAATGTTTTACTTTTTTATCAATGAAATTGCTTAGTCCGTAATGGTCTTGATGTGGATGCGATATAATTACACCATCAATCAATTTGTCAGTTTCGTTATAAAGCCCTTTAATATCAGGCAAAACACCGTGTTCAATTAATTCTTGGGGGTTTAACTCTTTGAATTTGCTGAAATCAAATTCTTTTCCATCTTTTTCAACTAATGGCATACCAAAGTCAAGCAATATCCTTGTGTTTTCAGTCCAGACTTCAACACACGAACCGCCAATTTCTTTTGTACCACGATGGATTTTAAATTTCATAAATTACCATTTTGATAAACCGTTTTTCATAGTGAAATTGAATGTTTGAATATTGTTCAAGAAACTTGAACCGAGTTGTTTTCTCGTAAACTGTAGAATTTCATCAAACTTTGTCTTTGCCGAACTTTTGTAATTAAATTCCGAGATAATCAAGACAGGAATTATATCCTTGATGCAATTGGGCTTTTTCCAATACAGATTTATTAAACCGATTTTTTGTTTCTGTTCCAGCATTTCAAACACTGCAAATTCCAAATCCTTTTGTGGAAAACTTGTAAAAATATCGTTGTACATTCCTACTTGCAACGGACTGAGATAAATTCCAGAGGTGTTTGTTCCGTGCTTATATTCAATCAATAAAATATTACCGTCTTTGTCTAATGCCAAAAAATCAAGTTCGTTACCAATTGCCTTTTTTCCTAAGTCTCTTCCGTATCGTTCAGGATTGAGGAGTGAAATTTCCCTTTGCAACTGTTTGTATTTTTGTTGAATGCTCCCCAATAAATTATTTTTTTCTGCTTGGTTGGAATAGCCGATTACTGCTTCTTTGTCAATAATAACAAAATCAGTATTAGGGCTACCACAAATCCCGTATATTTTTGATAATTCATTTTGATAGTAGCCTTCTTTTTTGTTTTTATAGTACCTATCAAATTGGCTGTTCTGTTCAATTTGCGTAATTAAATTATCAATATCATTTTGAAAATTTTCATTTACACTTTTCTGACCATAAAGATTTGGTGATATGTTTTTATATTTATCGTCAGCATCAATGAAAACAGCAGTTTTGTTTATTGGTAAAACGGAAATAATTCTTGTAAGACCCCGATAAATTGATACCCATTCCTTTGAATTATTTTTACCAATTAAAAAATCTAATTCCTTATGGTTTTTGACGAAGTCAAATAACCACCGTAATTCACCGCCAGTTTCTAATAAACTTGCAAGTCCTTTTGATATGGTTCTATTATAATACATTCTCTTGTTTTTTAAATGACCAAACTCGATTTTTTACAAGTCCAAAGAGTATCGGGGCTAAAAAAATCATAACTATTCCGGCAATTCCCTTGCTTTGTCTTCGGTTCTTGCCACTTGGCGAAATTAGATTGACAAGGTATATTGCAAAGATAACTCCCAAAGGAATTTTTGTGATTAACGCCAACAAAGTTTTAAAAATGTTTCTGTTGTCAATAAATGTTGTTACGATAATCCATAAGAGCAAAAGCCCTTCAATTCCGAAAAAAATGTTTTGCAAAATGCGATTATCAATTTTGTCGCCCAAAATATAGAACAAACCAAGCGGGGCGAGTACAAGCATAAAAACTTTTGTCAAGTCGGCAAAATCCCGATAAACTGTTATTGTTTTTGTAAAACCCAGTATTATTCCGAGAAGCAAAATGCCAACGCTTCCGTATATATAATATTCGTTTGGTATTGTTTTTAGGTATTCCATTTACTTTTTATGACTTTTAATTTTTGAAATTGCTAATTCTGTGCATTCGGTAAGTGCTTTTGTAAATTTCTTCTTTCCCATTTTTTCTTCGTTGAAATCTATGATGATTGCAGTATCTTCTTTTGAGTTCGGTAGAATTTCAAAATAGCCAGCATATTTTCTTTGTATTAATTCGGAAACTGAACTAAAAACTTCTGTTTGAATTATCTTGATTTCTTCTGGTGTTGCCTGTTCTGATGAATAATTCAAGCCATAAACCAACGTGCCTTTTTGGATATAAATTGCTAAAACTCCTTCTTCAAGCGGTTGAATTGGGATTAGTTTGGCTCGTAATTTTGATTTTGGGTCGGTATTCGTAACAAATAAATATTCTAAACCTTGGCCTTTTTCAGGGTCATAATTTTCTCTGTTATATCTTGGTCCCATTAAAAAGTCTTCGTTCTTTTTTTGAATAAACATTAATGCTTCTTTTCCAATTTGACTAAAACTTTTATTCTCCTTTTTAATAGTTGTCGCAACGAGTAAAACCAATACAGGAATAGCAACCTGAGTAAAATTCACAATGGAACCTAATAATTCGTTTGTGTCGAAATTGCTATTTATTAAAAGTCCAATAATCGCAAGGACACTCATAATTCCGAGTGCAATTGATAACATTTCATTTATTCTATCTTTATTCATACTTTTTATTTTTTAGATTTCAAACTCTATTATTCTAATTCGTGGGTCGGAAGATTTGGCTCTTTGACTTTTGCGAAGCGTTGGCTCGTGTGTCGGGCAAAAGGCAATGTGCCAAATGTGTGTCGGCTTTCCGCTTTTCATTTATGCGGGTCGGCAAAAAACTAAATCTTTTGTCTTTTTCATTCTCAAACCATTTCATTTCTGTCGTCATTGTCTCGGTGTCGGTTTTTTTCTTCGCCTTGTTGCTAACGTTTTGCCCATATGGCCCGTAGCCGTTTCTTTACTCTGATGTTCATTGATGTTCGACATGCTCAAATTTGCAATTCTTTGTCTTGATGACCCTTAAGCCGGCTATGGGCTATTATGGGCTGTTGTGGGTATGTGGTTTTCTTATATCATTCTTATTTAAGCGAAAATGATTCCTTTACCTCTTTTTGAAGAATTGTACTCCAAAAGAATTTCTTTTACCCTTTTAGTGTCTGATTTTCTTAAACCGAATGCTGAAATTGTTCCACCCATTATTTTGATATGAATGTCAGCACCAAACATATGTTGGTCAATTTTAATGCTCCTAATAAATCGAAACGATAATGTCTGTTCGTCTTTTCCAACGAGGTGCCAATTCCTTTTTTTAACTGTTATTGTTTCTTCGACGGAGTCAACAATTATTGTCCAGGGATTTACAACATGCTCAGGCATTCCATTGAAAATAAGAGCATCTGGTGCAGAAGTTGCTTCAAATCTCATGGCTGAATGACAATTAATTCTTTACCACATTTTGGACACTTGTCGGAGGTGAACAATCCTCCAGCTTTGCAATTTCTACAGATAACCCCATGGCGGGTACATCTATACCAATTCAATAAACTAATCGGTGATTTTTTCTTTTTACAAATTGAACAGGTTAATCTTCCCATTGGATTACTATTTTTTTAAGTTGTCAAACAAATTGGATAAAAATCCTTTTTTAAGAGGCATAATTGATTCAACTAGTTTTTCAATTTCTGTTGCCCTATCTCTTGATACATTATTTTCTATGCAGAACCTTTGTATATGCTTTATCTCTTCTTTTGTTTTTTTACCGTCTTCATATATTTTTTTAATAATCTCAAATAATTCTTTCTCAACTTTATCTAGATTTTCAATTTCTGATTGAAATTCAAATTTATTGTTGAATTTGATTTTATCTTTATCATAAAACTCCACTTCAAAATACCAACGTCTATTGTAATTATAATCTATATTGACGCTACCTAAATTCAATACTCCCACATCTAAACCAATACTCAAATTAACATTTGCAAAATCCCTTGCGATGAGTTGATTCCCGTCTGTTCTTCCTTTTATTGTTGATACAATATGCGGAAAATCATGAATAAATAAATTGTCACGTTTTGCAACTTCAGGTTTAAAAATTCCTTGTCCATAAGTTTTTTCTCTTAATACCTTCTTGCTATGACTTACAGAACTATCAACAGACACTGCTTTGTATTTTCCCTTAAGTTGGCCACTTTGTTCGGTTACATCTTCAATAAGTATTCTTTTAGCTCCAAGTGCTACATAGGCTCTAATTGTTTCTTCCAAAATTAATGTTTCTATTAGTTCTTTTGAATTTGCTAGAGGAATAAGTAAATCATCGTTTTTCGGATGTGTACAATACAAACCCTGATTAAATTTTCCATGTTCTCCTCCAAAATGCTTTTTTGTTTTAGGAAGAGATTCTCGTTCATAAATAATAAGATTTGAACCCCCATAAGATTTCATAATTGTCTCAAATCCTTTTGGAAAAGCATCAAATAAACCGTAAAATAAATCCTCATTTTTGCCAATAGAATAGTCATTATCTAATAGTTCATTGACGAAAACTAATTTTCTTTCCTCTCCCTTTTCCTCTGCTTGTATAACAATATCGTCTCTAAATAATTTTGTTATTAATACCCAAGGCGATACTAAAGCAAGCATTTCAATAGAAACAAGGTCTGATAAATTAAAAGACTTAATCTCTTCTTTAGCAATTTTTTTCCTTCCGTAAATTCCGCTTTTATGCTCTGCTTTTAATTTATCAACTATTCCATAATAATTCATGATTTTGTTTTTTAATTGAAAAATATCATTTGTCTTTTTTTATACTATACTTCAATAATGAAAATATGAATTTCTGTTTTAACGTCGTTCCAACTATTTTTTAATTGCACTTCCTTATACGCTTCATCCAATGTTTCGTAAAACGTTCTAATTTTTGATAAGCAGCTATCGGAGCAATCTTTTTCTATATGGCTTTTTACTCCATTATAATAAGATCGTTTCAAAAAGAGATGTCCTGTTTCACCAAGACAGGTAATGTTTGTAGCTATTTGAATTATGTATAGATTGTCTTTTATTCCTGCTTTATAGCATTTTGAAATATCCTGAGTGCTTTTATTTATCATAAAAACAGTTGGTTGTGAGAGATAATTATGTCCAATCTCAATCGCTGAAATTACTTTGTTTAAATTTCTTTTTCCATTTAAATAAGTCAAATTGCTTGGTTTAACTGGGTCAATATTCGAAATAGAAATTATGTCGACAATTTTAGTTTTTCCATCCCTTTTTCGTATTTTCCCTTCCTTTATGAAAGAAATTGAATTTTCCTCATTGAAATTTTCTTGCAGTCCATATGCGAGTTTATTTTTGACCTCAAATTCAAAACCACCATTTATTGCCATATAACACATTTCTGAGCTTTCAAATAATTTCCTATACTTTTCTAAAACTGAAATGATTTTCTGTTTCATCATGCTTTTTGTTATCCTTTTGTCTTTAAACCATTACCCACAACGTTTGATGGTATGGTGTCGTGCGGGATTACGAAGCGATTTCCTATCAGTTTACACCAAAGTTTTTTACGAGCCACGAACCTTCAAAAACCGCTGAAACCCGCATGCACTATACCATGTGTTGGGCGTATGTAGCTTTTTAACCTATTATTATTTCTCAGTCCCAATAAAAATTACGAGACATCGAAGACAATTTTGCCCCCAATCTCAGCATTTTCAATTTTATAATGAGCTTCAATTGCTTTATCTAATGTGAAATGATTTGCAATTTCTGGCTTAATATCCCCATTTTCTAACAATTCAAATAAATTAATTAAATCTTCTTTAAACCATTCAGGATGCCTTTTTCGTAATCC
>JAIPBB010000240.1 GCA_021739805.1 Saprospiraceae bacterium
AGATATTTTTGTTTAATTCAGTAATGATTATCATTGTTTGTATCTGTAATGAATATTATAAATTATCACACAACGTTCACATATATACGTATATTCCAAAAAAACCAAAAGGTAACCCTATTTTTGAAAGTTTTTTTTATTTTTTTATCAACATTTTTTTGTAATACCTGAATTTAGTGGTTTTCAGGCATAAAATATTTTTTATTTTTTTGAGAAATTTGCAGAGTTTTATTTGAAAATCGATTTTAAGTACGTAAAATTAAATTTGAAATATGAATTAATTTTTCATTTAGCCAACAATATCCTTAGTTTAAAATTTTTATTACCTTTGCATCTTAAAATCAAAATCTATACAGGAATGTAGAAAATATTAATATCAAAAATGGGGAGGTAAGCCTATGATAGAAACTATTAACATCGGAAATTTAAAATGGCACCATTTATTGAACCCATCGGATGAAAATCTGGATTTTTTACAAACTAATTTTGACTTTCACCCTCTTGATATTGAAGATTGTCGCTCTAAAGTTCAACGTCCTAAAGTTGATATTTATGATGATTATTATTTCCTAATACTTCATTTTCCCTATTTCGATAAGGCAAACAAATTCTTAAAAACCAAGGAAGTTAAAATTTTCTGGGGCAAAGGTTATATTATTACAATTGGCAAGTCACATTGGGTAATTAAAAACCTGTTTGAGAGAACAAAAGAAAATCCAAACATTTTCGAAGATGATGAAATGATTGAGCATTCAAGTGATGGGATTTTATATAAAATTCTTGAAGCTTTGATGAAGGAAATGCTAACTCTTTTAAATCGAATCGGAACAGAAATCGACCAAATTAGCACTGGATTATTTAATAAAAGAGCAGAAAAAACTATTGAAAGAATTTCTTTCACAAGAAAAAACATAATTCTTCTTGATACTATTTTTAAACCTCAGCTACGCTTATTCCATAAATTTGAATCGGGCGATATAAAAGGTTATGCAGAGAATATGGAAGATTATTGGGGTAATATTCTCGACTACTACCAAAAAATGTGGGATATGACTGAAGACTATGATGAACTAGTTGAAGGTTTTTCAAAAACATTTGATTCGATGCAGGCAAATCGAACAAACGAGATAATGAAAATTCTTACTTTCTTCTCTACAATACTTCTTCCATTAACATTTATTACAGGACTTTATGGGATGAATATCGGTTTACCATTAAGCGGAAAACCCGGTGCATTTTGGATAATTATTGGTTCAATGGCAACAATTGCTACAGTTTTGATTATATATTTTAAAAGGCGGAAGTGGCTGTGAGAAGGTGTTCGGTATTCAGTATTCGGTATTCGGTGTTCAGTAATCTGTAGGCAGTGGGTAAATGATTGATTCTGAGAGCCTGAGAGCTTGAGAAGGGGTGAATGGGTGAACGGCCGAAGCAAGCTTCGCTAGAAACGAGCAACGAGCAACTAGAAACCAGCCACGAGCAACGAGTAACCAGCCACAAGCAACGAGCAACAAGCAACCAGCAACGAGAAACCAGCCACTAGAAATACGCCCTCAACTGCACATTTCCAATATGAACGGCCTTAACTTCAGGTGATTTTCGTCCATCGTAAATTATACTAAGTTGAAGATTGTTAGATAGATTTCGTTGATAGGAAATATTCCATGTTGCATTTTTCCCGGCTTTCAAACCCTCAAGCATTTCAAAAGCAAGTGAAGTATTTTCAGGGCTATTATAGGCAATTTTGATATAATTAAATTTAAAAAGCAAATTCCCTTTTTTAGCGACATTGTATTTTATTTCAGTTCCTAACTTATGATTTTCAACTAATTCATTGTTAACGCTAGTGCTTATAACGTTTTCTTTTTTCGAATAAGTGTAAATTAATCTCACCCTAAAAGAATTGTTTGGCTGAAAACTAAAACTTGGTTCAGCTTGTTGATAGTCAATATCAAAATCTCTGGATTTGAAATATTCTGAGCTGGAAGTCTTCTTTCCATAATTATACAAAGCATTAAACATGATTTTTCTTGTGATATTCCATCTCAACCCGCCACCTTGTTTTGTAGTAGTCCTGGTGTCAAATCCATTTGTAAGAAGAATTTTATTGCTATTGTCCTGATAGGTGATGTCACAGCCAAATTTTGGATGACTACGATTAAAATATAGATTGTTTCTAAAGGATGAGTTTAGTGTGACCAGGTTTTGATTATCAATGCTAGTTGAAAATGGGTTATATGCTTTTTCAAAGTCCTTTTCTGTGGTTTTATGGTCAACACGGTAAACAGTTTGGTTCGAGAATTTTGAAAGGAATTTTTTAAATCCTTTTTCCTTTCTCCAAATTGCTGCCGGGTTTAGATTTATAGACTCACTAAATTGATTTGTATAAACTTTCTCAAAATCATTGGTTGGTGTGAAAATTCTGATATAATTTGCCTGATCCTGGAAAGCAGCAATTTCAACTTCGTCGAGGTCGAGAACACCATTTCCATTATAATCTGTTTCATTGACATTCCAATAATACACGCCTTGCCCCGGCTCAACTTGCAAATAGGCGAATTCTTTTTTGATTTCTAAACCTGAGCCTATTTCGTAATATACATTTGATGTTATTGCTCCCTTGAAATATTTTGAAAAGTATTCGAGCCTACTGACAATGGTGTTGTCTTCATCAATGTTTGTTAGCAAAGAGTCGTTTATCGCTAATCTTCGGTATGATGCATTAAAATTTAATCGATTTGAATTGTTATTTAAAAGCATATAAGTGAAACCGAAGTCTTCACCAGTGGTGGCTTTTTTGAAGTCATTATTAAATGGAAGCAAATCAAAACGTTTTTTGTAATTCAGCTTGAATTTATTTTTAGTTGTGTCGGCATTCATCAAAAATATTTCATATACGTTGAAGGCAAAGCTATTTCCCATTAAGGAGTCGGTTTGACTATTTTTAAAAGCATTATTCTCTTGTTCTTCTCTGACTCCAATAGTGAAAAATTTAAAATCCTTAGATAAACCGGCTTTATGTTTTAAATAATTGGTTGTATAAGATTGAGCATCAGTTTGAACAAGGCTTCCGCTAAGTGTGACATGAAACCCTTTTTTGTTGAAGCTTGAATTTAATTGATTTTGTAATGCATTGTAGATAAGTCCTTTTTTAAAATAATTAAGCTGATAATTTAAAAATCCCGTTTTCGTTTTATCAAGAGTAATATTTAATCCTGCAATATTTTCGTTCTTTTTCTCTGTTATACCCGACAAATTCCAGTCTCTTTCAAATTCAACACTTCTATACCTTTCGATTGGGTCAAAATACTTATAAGTCCATTCGTAGTTTAGCTTAGTGATAAGCCTAAGATTAGTGTCTTTTTTACTTAATCCTGACTTGTTTTCAAAAAGAAATTTTGATGCATATCCTGTATTATCGCCATTATCGTAAGCTGAGAAAGTGTTTAAATCGTTTTCCGAAACTGCTAGTTCAAGAGATGCTATAGTGTTTTTCGAAAGCTTATAATCAAACCCAAATGCAAACATTTGTTTCTTTTTAGGTGTTACTAAAAGTATTACAGGAGCATAACTTCCCAGATGAGCACCACCTATTGGCTCTATCCATTGAAATACCCTGCCGTTTCCCGAACTTTTGATTTGAATATAATCTCCGTTTCCTTGTCCTACAAGCGAAAACCCAAGTCGATAAAAAGCACTGTCGGGATTGGTTGAATAAACAAAAACAGAATCATAACCAAGACTATCAACCATTTTATACAATACTTCATTAACAGAAAAAGCCACAGAATCAATATTAAACATAACTGCATCCTGCAAGCTATCGCCAATATTACTAAGCAGATTTTTTTGGTCGTCATCCAAATCTTGTTGAAGCGATTGGTTTTTCAAGTCCTGTTCCGTGAACATATTAAACCTAAAATTCAATTTCGATGATTCGTATTCTGCACCTGCATGAAATAGCGACCTTGCATAATTTTGGTCGGAATATTCAAACTCAATAACTATACGTTTGTCTTTTGTAATCAGGTTATTTGGAGTGAATATTACTTCGGATGTGTTATAATCAATCACATAATCATAGCTTTGACCACGAGTTAAAAGTTGACCATCTATATAGATTTTCTCGCTTCCTGCCAGAACAATTATGTAAGTTTCATTATTGTTTCCTCTTAGCTTGTAGGGTCCTTGATTGCCTTCGACTCCAGCTATAATATTTCTGGCATATTTCCCTTTCGACAAAGCTGCTGATGTGGTAAGTTTTAAGTTATTTACTGCTAAACTATTATTAGAATTTTTATTTAAGTCAATAATTGTTGAGAAGCTTCCACCCTGGGCTTTTTTATAGTAATTCATAAAATAACTTTTGGGTCGATTCAAAACAAAATCACCGGCAATAAGTTTGGTTTGATTTTTCGAAAGTTGAATAAAAACTTTATCAAACTCTTGAATTTGCTGAGTGTTTCCATCTGGTTGAATCGGAATATTATTGTCAGTAATAGCAGCCAGAATTTCAATATCATCATTTAATTTTCCTGCCAATTGCAGATTCAGGTTTGAGTTAACAACCACATCCTGGTTGTTTCCGAAGGACACTCCACGAGAAATATTCCCACTTTTACTTAATCCTCCGAATTCAAAAATATCCTCGGTTTTTGATGTCGAATATTGGTAAACAAAAGGATTTGTCATTCCTTTTTCATCAGGCTCTATAAGTTTGAGTTCCTTATGTTTAAATTCTTTTGAAAAATCGTAGGGAAATACTTTATAGTTTACAATTAGCTCTTGATTCAGGTTTTTGAGTTCAGGTTTAATAATTAATAAACTTTTTGCATAATCAAATTTATAAAGACTATCAGAGATGGTGTTTCCTTTACTATCAAGGACAAATGTTGAACCCGGAATAATGCTTAATGAGTCAAGTTTAATTGTATCTTTTGGTAATAGTAATTTTTTATTTCTCAGATTTACAAGCTCCTGTGATAGAGTTAAAGCAGGTATGAGAAATAAAAACAAAAGATAGATTATAGATTTTATTTTCAAAATTTTAATAAGCATTTATTAAACCAAAGATAGATATTTTTGTTTACTAGTGCCTAAAGTACTTAAAGTGCCTAAAGTACTTAGAGTTTATTGAACCGCAACATTTATAATTAACTTTAGTAAATATTAATTATTTGCATTTGAGCTTTAATTCATTGGTAAAAATGCCAAAGAATTTTTTTTGTTTTTAATTTTGATTTATTAAATATCTAATTGTTAATCACTGCTTAATTAATAACTTTAGGCACTCTAAGTACTCCAAACTCTAGGCACTTATTTTTTTAAATATTTTTAGTTTTAAACTTTTAACGGAGTTTACATAACGAAGGTTTATTTTAAAAATTATTAATTGAGTGGATGTTTGTTTTTGCTCGTTGCTCGTTTCTCGTTGCTGGTTGCTCGTGGCTCGTTGCTAACAAAGCTTGCTTCGTCCGTTCACCCATTTACCCCTTCTCCCACTCAATTGCCTATCGCTAACAGCCAACTTCCGACTTCTGACTTTTTCCTACTCCTTAGCCTATAAATTTTATAATTTTGCTTTAAATAATTACATACTTTTGCACGCTTTTTTAAACATCATTTAAAATCAAAGTTATGGCATTTTTATATAAAGATAAACCATTCTCAAAGAATTGGATAAAAGCTTATTCATTAATTATTATTGGGACTTTTATTATGGCGGCAGGATTTGTGTTTTTTATATCACCGCATAAATTAGTTCCGGGAGGTGTATATGGCATTTCAATTATCCTTCATCATTTGATTGGAACACCAGTTGGTTTTGTTGCACTGCTAATGGACATTCCTCTTACAATCATAGGGATTAAAGTTTTAGGACCGCGTTTTGGTTGGAGAACAGTAGTCGGATTTACTTTTACTGCTATTTTTGTTGATTTGATAACATATTTTTATGGTGAAGTTCCACTTGTTGAAGATGATATACTTTTATCTGCAATTTTTGGTGGAGTTTTAGTCGGCTTTGGTTTAGGCTTAGTTTTTAAATCTAAAGCAACTTCCGGTGGTTCAGATATTGTTGCCATGATTATTGGTAAATACACCAAACTTCCTCTTGGTCAATTAATGATTTATGTTGATTCAACAATAGTTTTGTTAGCTCTATTAGCTTTCAAAGATTGGAAAATTCCATTGTATTCATGGATTGTAATTTTCATAACAGGAAAAGTAATAGACTTGGTGCTTCAAGGAGTTAGTTATGATAAGACATTGTTTATTATTTCTGACAAACATAGTGAAATCAGAGATAAAATAATTATTGATTTGAACCGTGGTGGAACCTATTTTAAAGGAGAAGGAATGTATAATGGAAAAGATAAAACTGTTATTTTCACTGCTGTAAACAGACGTGAATTAGCTATTCTTCAGGACTTCATACATCAGATTGACCCAATGGCATTTCTTACTGTTATCAATGCAAATCAGATTATTGGTAAAGGCTTTAAATCTTTATCCGAAGCAGTTGATGAGTAGATTTATCCGTTGGGAATGTCGGTAATCGGTAATAAGTGTTCGGTAATCGGAAAACAGTAAGCAGTTGGTAATAAGCAAAACCTGAAACTTAAAACGCCTGCACTGAGCGAAGTCGAAGTGTGAAACCTGAAACCTGAAACTTAAAACCTGCACTTCGGATCCGCTCAGTATCCAGAAAGATAATCACGAAGAGTATGGTCATTGAGCGGAGTCGAAATAAAACCCGAAACCCTCTACTTAAACAACTTCACAATATCATTTCCATTAGCAAAAACCAATAAGCTAAGAAGAATTACCATACCGACTATTTGAGCATATTCCATAAATTTATCTCCCGGTTTTCTTCCGGTAATCATTTCGTATAAAAGAAACATTACATGACCACCATCCAAAGCCGGGATAGGTAGAACATTCATTATTGCAAGAATAATTGATAAAAAGGCTGTAAGATTCCAAAAGGATTGCCAGTCCCAAACGCCGGGAAAAATATTGCCAATGGTAATAAATCCACCAAGCGACTGGTAAGCTTTAGTTTCAGGAGAGAAAATTAGTTTAAGCTGCTTGAGATAATTTCCCAGGGTTTTGTAGGCTTTGATAGCTCCGGCAGGAATTGCCTGGGCGAAAGTGTAACTTCTTTCCTTAAATTTAAAAAATTCTTTCACTTCGGCTTCAACACCAATAAGTCCTTTATCTGAAACATCAACATTAACAATTACAGTATCTTTTCCACGCAATGCGGAAATTTCAACATTCTGTTTTTTATGCTTCTTAATTTCTTTTACGAATTCATCATAATAAACTGTTGAAACATCATTGATGCCAATAAGAAAATCATTATTCTTTAAACCTGATTTCTTAGCTTCTGATTTTTTTGTAAACCTTTTAATTTTAAATGGCATTCTTGCACCAATAAAATCAGGCGAATTATGTTTTATCAGCTTTCCTACAAATTCTTTAGGAATATCAATATTTATATTTTCATTATTTCTTAAAACCTGAACGGATTTTGCTTTGTCAAGAATTATTATTGAAGGGATTTTAAAGAAATCTTCAACTTCAACATAATCAACACTAAGGATTTTATCACCATTTTGCAAACCCATTTCCTTGGCAAGTGAGTCAGCAGTAATTCCATACTTAACTTCGGATGTTGGAAGATATGTCTCACCCCAAACTGTCAGCATAACAATATAAATAGCAATTGCTAAAAGAATATTAACTGATACCCCACCCAGCATAATAATTAGTCTTTGCCATGATGGTTTTGAACGAAATTCCCAGGGCTGTGGAGGTTGTTTCATTTGCTCTTTGTCCATGGATTCATCAATCATTCCTGAAATTTTAACATATCCACCCAAAGGAAGCCAGCCAACACCATATTCCGTATGTCCCCTTTTAATTTTAAATAATGAAAACCATGGGTCGAAGAAAAGATAAAATTTTTCAACTCTAACTTTAAATAGTTTTGAAGGAATAAAATGTCCTAATTCATGCAGTATGACAAGGATTGATAAACTTAAAATAAGTTGCAATATTTTTACGAGTATTTCCATTTACTTCTCTTTGTTAATTTTTTTAAGTTGTTTTAAATTATCATTTCTGCTTTTATTCTCTTAAATCATTAGAGTTTCCCACCTTTTGCCTTTCGAAGCGAAGTCCAGACGGATTCATAAAATCACAAGTCCGTAGGATGCCTTTTGTCTTTAAACTTTTTCCTTTGATCTTTTTCCTTTAAACTTTTGCCTTTTGCCTTTTGTCTTTTGCCTTTTGCCTTTTGCCTTTAAACTTTTTACTTATGCCTTAGCCTTAGCCTATTTTTTCAATTAAATTCTTCGCTAATATCCTTGTTTCCTTGTCAGTTAACACATAATCATCAAAATTTGCTTTTTGAATAAATGTTATATCCTGCATGCACTTTTCAATAATATCA
>JAIPBB010000241.1 GCA_021739805.1 Saprospiraceae bacterium
CTCATCAAATTCTTTTTCTACACTTGCCGTGAAATTGTAATCCATAATATTATCGAAAAACTCAAGCAAAAATTTATTTACGAGAGCTCCGATATCTGTTGGAAAAAGTTTTGATTTTTCAAATCCCGTTTTTTCCGATTTTACCTCCTCTGTAATTTTTTCATTTTTTAAGATCATCACATCGTAATCTCTGTTTTTTCCATCCCGATCTTCTTTAACAACATATTCTCTTTTTAATATTGTTGAGATTGTAGGAGCATAAGTCGAAGGACGTCCAATTCCGAGTTCTTCCATCTTTTTTACTAAACTTGCTTCTGAGTATCTTGGCGGATATTTTGTGAATCTCTCATCAGCAATCATTTCATTAAGTCGGAGTTTTTCACCTTTATTTAAAGGAGGGAGAATATTTTTCTTATCATCACCATTTTCTTCATCGGTAGATTCTATATAAACTTTTAAAAATCCGTCAAATTTAATCACCTCTCCTTTAGCAAGTAATTTTTCTTTTGTTGTTGAAATATCAATAGTAACATTAGTTTTTTCAAGCTGAGCATCGCTCATTTGAGAAGCAATTGTACGCTTCCAAATCAGCTCGTATAATTTCTTTTGAGAAATATCTCCACTAACAGTTTTATTATCCATGTAAGTAGGACGAATAGCTTCGTGAGCTTCCTGGGCTCCTTTTACTTTTGTCGAAAATTTACGGGTTTTTACATATTCTTCGCCATAAAGTTCTGTGATCTGATTTTTTGCCATTCCGATAGCAAGATTCGATAAATTTACGGAGTCAGTTCTCATATAAGTTATCTTTCCTGATTCGTACAATTGTTGTGCAACACGCATTGTATTTCCAACCGAGAAACCTAATTTCCGACTTGCTTCCTGTTGCAAAGTTGAAGTAATAAAAGGTGGTGCAGGAGATTTTTTCCCCGGTTTCTTTTCTACTTTTGAAATAGTAAATTCAGCATCTTTACAAATTTCCAAAAATTCAATTGCTTCTTTTTTTGTTTTGAATCTTTTAGGTAAGTCTGCCGTAAATTTTGCTTTTCCTTTATTATTCTCTACTTCAAATTTTGCAACTACTTTATATGATGAAGTTACTTTGAAATTTTTAATTTCTTCTTCTCTCTCAACAATTAATCTTACTGCCACAGATTGAACACGACCTGCAGACAAAGCTGGTTTTACTTTTTTCCACAAAAGTGGCGAAAGTTCAAAGCCAACCAAACGATCAAGTACACGTCTTGCCTGCTGAGCATCAACTAAATTTTTGTCTATTTTACGTGGATTTTCAATAGCATTAACAATTGCTGTTTTTGTTATTTCATGGAAAACAATTCTTTTTGTTTTGCTTTCATCAAGTTTTAATGCATTAACAAGATGCCAAGAAATAGCTTCTCCTTCGCGATCCTCATCCGAAGCAAGCCACACGGTTTCAGCACTTTTTGATAATTTTTTTAATTCTGTGACAATCTTTTTTTTATCAGTAGAAATTTCATAATTAGGGATAAATCCATTTTCAATATCAACACCAAGATTCTTTTTTGAAAGATCCATTACATGTCCAAAGCTTGATTTAACTGTAAAATCTTTTCCTAAGAATTTTTCAATTGTTTTAGCTTTTGCGGGGGACTCAACAATTACCAGATTTTTTGTCATCGTTTAATTATGTATTTTTTTTTGAGGGTCTATGAGATTTTTGCCGCTGCAAATTTATAACAATATAAATGAATTATAAAAATGATTTTTAAATAAAATTTTTACACATTACCTGAAAAGGTGATTGGAGTAAGGTTTAGAGATAAATGTAATTTTTAAAAAATTGCTTTTAATAGTATTCTGTTTTATTATGATTGTTATGATTTGAAATAACAAATGTAAAATGTAGAATTCCGAATGTAAAACGCATAAAGATTCTTCGCTTATTTCAAGCCTGCAAATCACCCCCTTTTAATTCCCCCCATAAAAGTACAAGAAACTAACAAAGAATAAGAAATCTGAAATCTTGCAGAAAGTAACTCCTTCCCCTTTTGGGAGAAGGTTGGGAAGAAAATGCTATTAAATTGCGAGCTTAGAATTCGTAAAAAAAACTACCTTTGCAAAAATTTTTAGAATGACAAAGATCAAAAACAAAAACCTCTATATAGAAACCTACGGCTGCCAGATGAACTTTTCCGACAGTGAAATTGTTAGTTCAATAATGTTGGAAAACGATTACCAGATTACTGAAGATATTTCTGATGCAGACACAATTTTTATAAACACTTGCTCAATAAGAGACAATGCTGAACAAAGGGTGAGAAACCGATTAAAAGAACTTAAAGCACAAAAAAGGAAAAATCCAATTCTTAAAATTGGAATATTGGGTTGCATGGCTGAGCGATTGAAAGATAAATTATTAGAAGAAGAAATTATTGTTGACCTGATTGCCGGACCTGATTCATATCGCGACCTTCCAAAACTAATAAATACTGTGGAATCGGGGCAAAAAGCAGCTAATGTCATTCTTTCGGAAGAAGAAACTTATGCAAATATTGCTCCTGTTAGAATCGGCACAAACGGAGTTTCTGCATTTATTTCAATTATGCGTGGTTGTCAGAATTTTTGCTCCTACTGTGTTGTCCCTTACACAAGAGGAAAAGAAAGAAGCCGTGATCCGAAAAGTATAATTAATGAAGCACAACAGCTTTATAATGATGGTTACAGAGAGGTTACTTTACTCGGACAAAATGTAAATTCATATAATTGGAAAAATGATGATACATTAAATTTTGCTTTATTACTTGATAAGGTAGCTTTGGTTAATCCATTGTTAAGAGTACGATTTGCAACTTCACATCCAAAAGATATTTCAGATGAATTGCTTGAAATTATTGCAAAACATGATAATATTTGTAATTCAATTCATTTGCCGGTTCAATCGGGGAGCACAAAAATTCTTAAGCTTATGAACAGAAAATATAACCGCGAATGGTACATGAATCGCATTGAAGCAATAAAAAGAATTCTTCCTGACTGCACCATTTCTACAGATATCATAAGTGGCTTCTGCACTGAAACGGAAGAAGACCATCAGGAGACACTTTCGATTATGAAAGAAGTTGAATATTATTATGCTTTTATGTTTAAATATTCTGAACGTTCCGGCACAATGGCAGCAAAAAAACTTAAGGATGATGTTTCTGAAGAAATTAAAAGCCGTCGTTTAAAAGAAATAATTAACATTCAACAAAAGCTTTCTCATAAAAGCAATTTAAATGATATTGGAAAAGTTTTTAATGTATTAGTTGAGGGTGTTTCAAAAAAATCAGATCAACAGCTTTTTGGGAGAAACAGCGAAAACAAAGTCTGTGTATTTCCAAAAGAAAACTTTAAACCCGGCGATTACCTCAAAGTAAAAATTAACAAATGCACTACAGCAACTTTAATTGGAGAGAGTGTTATTGGCTAATAATTTGGCAAGTTTTGATTAAAAATTTTGTACAATTTTTAAAAAACATATTTAAATTTAAAAAAAAAATTACTTTTGTATTAGTAAACCATATAAAGCAAGTTTATTATCAAAATAATGAAAAAATCTTATGAAAAAAAAACATCTAATCTTCCTTAAAACACCTTTATTATTGCTTCTTTTTGCAATTATTATTTCTTCATGTGTTCCTCAAAGAAAAATAAAATACCTTCAACAGCAAGCAGATGAAGCAACAAAAACTGAATTTGTAAACACAAAAAAAATCAATTATACAATACAACCCGGGGATAATCTCTATATTAAAATTTCAAGTATTAACCAAAAAGCTAATTCGATTTTTAATACAGAATCGCAATATCGCCAACAATACATGAATAATGATATTAGCGTATATCTTAACAGTTATACCGTTGATGATAATGGATCTATTGATTTTCCTTTAGTTGGGGAATTTACTGTAAACAACCTTACAACAGAAGAAATAAAAGTTAAACTTCAGGAGAAACTTAAAGAATATATTAAAGAATCTACAGTTATTGTAAAGTTGGTTAACTTTTATGTAACCTTGCTTGGTGAAATTACTCGACCTGGAGAATACAAAATATACCAAGATGAAATAAACATTTTTGAGGCTTTGTCTTTAGCAGGAGATCTTGGAGATTTTGCCGACAGAAATAATATTGTACTTGTACGCCAGACAAAAAATGGATCCGAAATACACAGACTTGATCTTACAAGCAGTAATATACTTGAATCTGATTATTTTTACCTTGTCCCTAACGATATTATCTACGTTGAGCCACTAAAAGGAAAACAATTTACTTTTGCAAACTTTCCTTATGCAACAATATTTTCAGCAATTTCAACTACCTTACTCTTAATAAACTTCTTTAAATAAAACTTAAACTCAATTTAATTAGATGGAAAATATAAACAATTTACAAGACTTTCAACAAAAGGAAGAATCAATAGATTTTAAAGCATTGTTTTTTAAGTTTTACAGATATTGGTATCTTTTTGCTCTTACAGTTTTTATTACTCTTCTTATTGCTTTTGTTTTTAATAAATATACAAAATCAATTTATGAGGTTAGTTCCACGGTATTAGTTCAAGATAATAAATCTGGTATAGATATGCAATCTCTTATTGGTTTTGGAATGGGTAAAGAACAACAAAACCTCGAAAACGAAATTGGAATATTGCAATCTTACTCATTAACATACAGAACTATTAAAAAACTTGATTTTGATATTTCCTATTTTTTTGAAGATAATTTTATCAAAACAGAACTTTATCAAAACTCCCCAATAGATGTTATTATTGATACTGCTTTTTCTCAACCAACGGGAGTATCATTTAATATTAATATTTTATCAGAGAAAAAATTCCACCTTGAGATTTTAGCTGAAAAAGTAAAACTCTATGACTATCACAATCTTAAATATACAGAGGAAGAAATTGATAAATTAATACTAAATAAAGAATATAATTTCGGAGAAACTATTTCAAGTAATGATTTTAAATTTAAAATTCTTTTGAATGATAATTATGATAAAGAAAAATATCAGGATAACAATTTATCTTTTATTTTGAATAGTCTTGAAAACCTTGTTGAGCAATACAGAGGAATTGAAATTGAGCCAATAAACCGCGAAGCAAGTATTGTTAAACTATCCTTAAAAGGAAATAATATAAAAAAGTCCGTTAATTTTCTTAATGTTTTAACTGCTGAATATTTGTACAGAGGTCTTGAAAAAAAGAATAAAATTGCAATTAATACTATTAATTTTATTAATCAGGAATTACTTGGTATTACTGATTCATTACGCAGTACCGAACAAAGATTACAGGATTACCGTACTGCAAACGAAATAATGGATATAGGATTTCAGGCTCAACAGGTTTTTGAATATATGAAAGAGCTGGAAAATGAAAAAGCTGTTTTAATAATCAAATCAAAATATTATAATAATCTGAAAAACTATCTGAAAACAAAAGATAATGTTGAAGATATGGTTGTTCCTTCCTCAATGGGAATTGAAGATCCAATGGTAAATAATTTGGTTATTGAACTGTCGGCTTTATATACCGAAAGAGCAGAAACTTTATTAAGCTCAACAAATAAAAATCCTTTAGTGATTATTCTTGATCAAAAAATAAATAATGCCAAAAGAGCTCTTATCGAAAATATTGATAATATTGTTGAGACCTCTAATATTGCTTTAAAAGATATTAATAACCGTTTATCTAAACTCACTCTACGAATAAGTAAATTACCAAAAACTCAGCGTCAGCTTATTACCATCGAAAGAAAATATAAACTTAATGATGCTATTTATACTTATCTTCTTCAACGTCGATCAGAAGCCCAAATCACTAAAGCATCTAATCTTCCTGATAACGAAATAATTGATGTTGCAAGAGAGGAAGGAGTTTCTCCTGTTTATCCAAAGAAAAGCCTTAATTATATTATTGCTCTGATTATTGGTATTATTATTCCTATAGCTTATATTTTTGGTAAAGATTATTTTAATGATAAAATAATAGAGCGAAAAGATGTAGAAAAACTTACTAATTTCCCAATTGCAGGTCATATTATTCATAGTGCCAAAGAAAGCAAGGTTGTAGTTGCCGAATCACCAAAATCTTCTATTTCTGAATCATTCCGATCTGTAAGAACTAATCTTCAATATCTCGGAAAGGGTAAAGACAAACAAATAATAATGGTAACTTCAGATATGGTTTTTGCAGGTAAAACATTTATTTCTATCAACCTGGCCTCTATATTTGCTCAATATGATAAAAAAACTGTTCTTCTCGGATTTGACCTTCGTAAGCCTAAAATCTATCAAGATTTCGGTTTAACAAATACAGAAGGGCTAAGTTCATATCTTATCAACAAAAGTAAATTTGAAGATATTATTCAAACTTCTCCGGTAGATAATCTTGATATTATTATGGCAGGACCGGTTCCTCCAAATCCTGCAGAATTGATAGCATCAGAGAAAACAAAAGAGATGTTTAAAAAACTAAAAGAAAAATATGACTATATCATTATTGACACTCCTCCTGTGGGACTTGTAACTGATGCTTTCCTTCTTATGGAGCATAGTGATATTAATCTCTTCGTTGTAAGACAAAACTTTACAAACAAAAAAATATTCGAATCAATTATTAAAGATGTTGAACAAAGAGAAATGCCAAATGTCAGTATATTAATTAATGATGTCAAGCTTAGCAAAGATTCATACGGTTATGGGTATGGATACGGGTACGGTTATGGGTACGGTTATGGATATGGTTACGGTTATGGATACGGTTATGGATACTATTCCGATGATAAAAAAGAAGAAAAAACCTCATTTTGGAAAAAGGTTTTTAATAAGTATTAAAGATTGTTATCAGTTTTTGGTTGTCAGTTAATAGAAATCTTTTCAAATGAAAAATTATAGAGATTTAAATATTTATAGTGATGCTTTTGAAATGGCAATTAAAATACAGCAACTATCCTTGAAGATGCCCAAATATGAGCTTTATGAGCTAGGCTCTCAAATAAGAAGGTCTTCACAAAGTGTGAGAAGTAATATAATTGAGCGATATGGCAGAAAAAATTATAAAAATGATTTTATTAAATTTTTAACATATGCCTACGCATCTTGTCTTGAAACACAATCTCATATCGAAATGATGAATATTTTATATTCTTTGGATGAAGACAAAAGTTATTTTGAGAAATATGATAATCTCGGAAAACAAATTTTTGCTTTTATTGAATATGTAAGAAAAATTTGGAAAACAACTGACAATCGATAACTGACAACTGACAACCGAAAACTGATAACTGACAACCGAAAACTGATAACTGACAACAAACAACAACTCACTCTCACATGCAAAATCATAATCAACAAACCAAAAACTTCGCCCTAATAGGTGCTGCCGGCTACATCGCACCACGTCATATGCAGGCTATAAAAGATACAAATAATAATCTTGTAGCAGCTCTTGATAAATTTGACAGTGTTGGAATAATTGACAGCTATTTCCCCGAAGCTGATTTTTTTACTGAAAGCGAGAGATTCGATCGTCATCTTGATAAACTTAGAAGACAAGGAGAAAAAAAAATAGATTATGTAAGTATCTGTTCCCCAAATTATCTTCACGATGCACATATTCGTTTAGCTCTTCGTAATGATGCGCATGCTATTTGTGAAAAGCCTTTGGTACTTAATCCGTGGAATGTTACAGCACTTCAAGAGATAGAGCAAGAAAGCGGAAAAAACATCTATAATATTCTTCAGTTAAGACTTCATCCGGCAATAATTAAATTAAAAGAAAAAATTGATAATGGTCCTAAAGATAAGGTGTATGATATAGATCTGTCGTATATTACAAGTCGCGGACATTGGTATTTTATGTCCTGGAAAGGAAATATGGAAAAATCAGGAGGTGTTGCAACCAATATTGGAGTTCATTTTTTCGATATGATAACAAATATTTTTGGAAAAGTAAAACAAAATATCGTTCATTATTCAAAACCAAATACTGCTGCAGGCTTTTTACAAACCGAAAGAGCCAGAGTACGATGGTTTATGAGTCTTGACCCAAAATTTATTCCGTCAGAATTAGCTGAAAAAGGACAAAGAACATATCGATCAATAAAAGTTGGAAACGAAGAAATAGAATTTAGTGGAGGTTTTACAGATCTTCATACTATCAGTTATCAGGAAATTCTGAGAGGAAATGGTTTCCGTATTGAAGAGTCAATAAATTCCATCGAAACGGTTCACCAAATCAGAAATGCAGAAGCTGTTGGCATCAGAGGAGACTATCATCCGTTTTTGTTGAAAATATAACCCCCTTTTATTTCCCCCAATAGGGGAAATACCAAGCAACCAGCGTTGTACAAAATATCCAGCATACGGTTATCAATAAATACCAAATATTATAAATTTGATTTAACAAAATCATCTTTGTTAACAG
>JAIPBB010000242.1 GCA_021739805.1 Saprospiraceae bacterium
AATTAATCTTTGTCTTCTATAAATTATTCCCCCACTGTCATTCCCAAATTATAAAATACAAATGACCACATATCAGTATATTCTTCAATCACCATTTCGGTTGGTTTTCCGGCACTGTGTCCGGCTTTTGATTCTATTCTTATCAGAACAGGATTTTCGCCAACATGGCATTCCTGTAATCTTGCTGCAAACTTAAATGAATGAGCTGGAACAACTCTGTCGTCGTGGTCGGCAGTTGTTATTAAAGTGGCAGGGTAGGATGTTCCTTCTTTTAAAGCATGCAAAGGTGAATATTTATAAAGATATTCAAACATTTCTTTGCTGTCATCGCTTGTACCATAATCGTTTGCCCAATGGAAACCTATAGTAAATTTATGATATCGTAGCATATCCATCACACCAACAGCAGGCAAAGCAACTTTAAAAAGTTCAGGTCGCTGACACATACAAGCTCCAACTAAAAGTCCTCCATTTGAACCGCCTCTGATAGCCAGTTTTTCAGATTTAGTATATTTTTCGGCAATAAGATATTCGGCAGCAGCGATGAAATCATCAAAAACATTTTGCTTTTTCATTTGAGTTCCTGCCTGATGCCAGTCTTCACCATATTCTCCGCCGCCACGTAAATTTGCTTGTGCATAAACACCACCATTTTCAAGGAAAATTAAATTTGCTATACTGAACGAAGGGGGTTAAACTTATGTTAAAACCACCATAACCATAAAGCAGGGTTGGGTTTTCACCGTTTAATTCAATTCCTTTTTTATGAACTATAAACATTGGAATTTTTGTTCCGTCCTTGCTTTTATAAAAAACCTGTTTTGTTTCATAAGCATCAGAATCGAAATCAATTTCCGATTTTTTGTAAACTTCTGATGTATTGTTTGCAATATCGTATTTGAAAATTGTTGCAGGATAGGTAAATGATGTGAAAGTATAGAAAGCCATATTTTCATCTTTTTTTCCGCTAAAACCACCAATTGAGCCTAGCCCCGGAAGAGCGACTTCATGTTTGAAATTTCCTTCAAGGTCATAAACATAAGCTCTGTCAGAAGCATCTTTCATATAATCAGCGAATAATAATCCGCCTTTAATTGAAGCACCATTCATGGTTTCTTCTTTTTCAGGGATAAAGTCAACCCAATTTTCTTTTGCAGGATTTTGCATATCAACAGCTATGACTTTATATTTTGGAGCATTATAATTAGTTCTGATAAGCAAAGTGTTTTCAACTCTATCAATAATTGAATAATCATAATCAAAGCCTTCGTCAATTGGAATAAATTCTGCACCTTCAACACCAACTTCTTTGAAATAAAGAGAGTTTCCGGGTTTTCCAGGCTCGGAAGAAACCAGCATTAAAATAGATTCGTCTTCAATAGTCCCGGCATAGTTTCCACGTTTTGGGAATTCTGGATTTTCAAATATAAGAACATCTTCTTTTTGAGTTGTTCCAATTTTATGGTAGTAAATTTTAGAGTTAAGATTTTCACCTTTTAATTCATCACCTTCTTTTGGTTCGTCGTAACGGCTATAATAAAAACCATCACCTTGCCACGACATTCCTGAGAATTTAATCCATTTCAAATGGTCATCCATTTTTTCGCCTGTTTCGGCATTCATCAAATAAACTTCGTTCCAGTCGGAACCACCTGATGAAATACTGTAAGCAAGCAGGTTTCCGGCTTTGTTAAAAGAAATTCCGGCTAGTGCAACAGTTCCATCTTCCGAAAAAGTGTTGGGATCGAGAAATACTTTTGCTTCACCGTCCAAACTATCTGATTTATAAATCACATATTGAGCCTGGAGTCCGTCGTTTTTATAGAAATAATATTTCCCGCCTTCTTTGAAAGGAGCTCCGTATTTAGGATAATTCCAGATATTTGTAAGTCTTTCTTTGATTTTTTCTCTGAAAGGAATTGAATCCAAATAGGCTTCAGTAACTTTGTTTTGCTCGATAACCCATGCTTTGGTTTCTTCCGAATTATCATCTTCGAGCCAGCGATAGGGGTCGGCGACTTCAACACCAAAATAGGTGTCAACTGTGTCTCCTTTTCTTGTTCTGTCTTGTTTGCAGTTGCTCATAATCATAATAATTAATAATGCTGCTAAATAAATTGTGATTTTTTTCATTTGAGATTTTTTTAAAATATTAATTAAGTAAGTAATAATTTCGCCTGTTAAAGAAAAGAATTTGTGTCAAATTGGGGAGTTTTCAATCAGTTTTCTAATGACTTTGCTATTTCAATAAAAAATACAGAATTCAAAATTCCATTGTAAAATTATTAAAATTTATTTATCAAGCAATACTCAAATTGTTAATTTTGGAAATTGTTGTTTTTTTGCAATGATATAATGATGTAATGAAGTAATCGATAATTGGAAGCTATTCGCCAATTCAAGGCGTCATTGCGACGGAGGTACGACGGAAGCAATCCCTTTTCATGAAGCGAATAAAGTTTTTGGAACAGATTGCTTCGCTTCGCTCGCAATGACGACAACTTCGAGCAACAAACGAGCAAAAAGTAACGAGTAATAAAAATAAAACATAATGACAAAGAAAATAAAAACCGAAACCTCATGGAAGCATGATTTAACTATTAATAGTTTTCATGATGAAGAAGTAGTTGAAAAAGCTTATAAGTCAGCTTATAAAGAATATGATGAAAATGGCAATACAATTTGCGATATTACCTATGACAGGCAAGGAGGTATAGCTGAAAAGTATCTTTTTAAATATGATGAAAACGGCAATTTAATTGAGGAAATCATCTATTTTGATGAAGAAGAAATTGTTGAAAGGATATCTTACGAAAGAAATAGTGAAGGAGAAATTTTAAAGGAATTCAATCATTATCTTGATGACACCTATGATACAACTGAATATATGTATGAAAATGGCAAAATCATAAAAAAAGTAACAACAGATTCGGATGGTGATTCTGATGGATATGAGCAATTTGTTTATGATGGAGATAAATTATTATTATTTGAAAAATTCGATGACGAAAATGAATTGATTGAGAAAAACTCTTATAGATTCGATGAAAATGGTAATGAGATAGAAAATTCTAAATGGAATAAAGAAGATGATGCTGAGATTATTGTGAAGACACTCTATAATGAGGCCGGGCAAAAGAATAAAATTCAGCAGTACAATAATAAAAAACAGTTGGTTGCAATTGTGAGTTTTGAATATAGTGATAAGGGAGTTATTAATAAAGTTATAGAGGAAGGTCGGAATGGAAAAACAATATTAAATTTAATCCATGATGAAAAAGGAAATGTTATAGTTCAGGAAGAACTTGCAGCAAATGATGAAATCAACCATAGAGTTGAACGAAAATACGATGATGATAGTAATGTTCTTCAATCAAAAGTTCAAATTAACAGACATGGTCAGGGAATAAATGAAGATTATACTATTGAATTCAAATATGAATTTTACGATTAAAAAAAGAAGATAATTAATCATATTGTAAAGCAATTATTAATTCCTTTGTTTTGGCAGAAAATATCCAATAACAAGCATCAAAAAACAAATAATTTTCAAAATGAAAATTTATGAGTAAGATTTGTGCCCAATATTTCTTGTATAATGATAAAATTCTTCATTGTGAAGACTTTGACGCATCTTTTATAACCGAGGGAATATCCATTTACGAAGTAATAAGAATTATAAAAGGAGTTCCATTGTTTGTTGAAGAGCATCTTGAAAGACTTAGCAATTCAGCAAAGATTTCAAATCTGGAACTTTGGTTTGACGAAATAACTTTAATAGAGAAAATTAAACAATTGATTTCCATCAATGAAATCAGTGAAGGGAACATTAAATTGGTTTTTAATTATCAAAATAAACAATCCAAAAAAAACTTTCTTCTTTTCAAGATTCATCATAAATATCCAACATCAAAGCAGATTTCAAATGGAGTAGCTGTTGCACTATTTCATGCTGAAAGGAATAATCCAAACGCAAAAATTTTAAATATTGAATTAAGCGAATCTGCAAACATATTGCTTGAAAGAAAAAATATTTATGAAGTAATTTTAGTTGACAAAAATGGTTTTATCACCGAAGGAAGTAAGTCGAATATTTTTATGATTAAAAATGATGAAGTTTTCACTTCTCCTGTTCATGATGTTTTGCCTGGAATCACCCGACAATATGTGATTGAAATTTGTCGGGATTTGGGATTGAAAATTTCCGAAAAACGTGTCCATGAATCAGATATCAAGAATCTTGATGCAATATTTATCACAGGAACTTCACCAAAAGTTCTGCCTATTTGCAAAGTTGATGATGTTAAGTTTACTTTTGAAAATATCATATTGTACAAGATTATGCTTGAGTATAATGCCATTATTGAAAACTATATTTTATCATAATTTATAATTTCCTTGAAATTAATATTTATTTTATCAATAATTTCATACTATAAAGTAAGAATCAGATTGACTTTTAAATTTATTGATTTATTGTTAATAAAAAAAACCAGTGTAAATAACCATAAGTATTATATTTGTTTTTCGGAATTGTTTTTCCGGATTGTGTTTTTAAATTTCTTAAATAATAATGAATTATCAGGAAGTAAAAGGATTAAGCCCAAAAGATGTAGATTGGAAGGATAAAACTATTCTTATTGTAGAAGATGTTCCTTCAAGCATTATCTACTTTGAAGCTGTTCTTTCACGCACAGAAGCCAATCTTTTGTGGGCTGCAGATGGACAACAAGCTTATGATATTTGTGTTGAAAATGAAAATATCGATCTAGTGCTAATGGATTTAGGCTTACCTATAATGTCTGGCTTTGCGGCTACTGAAAAAATACGATTTATCAGACCTGAATTAAAAATAGTAGCACAAACAGCACATCTAAGTTCAGATGAAGAACAAAAAAGTATTGATGTTGGTTGCATTGATTTTATTTCTAAACCAATAGATATAAATACTCTAATCACCACTATTAATAAGTATGTGAAATCTTAATCTTTAAATTGCCGGATTGATTCTTTCTTTTTTCGGTTGATGTTTGTCCCATTATTTTTCTTACAATCAAAATAATATTTAACCTATAATTACAAAAGAATGATAAAATTATAATCAGCGAATTTTGTAATTTTGTGATTTAAACGGGAAAAATTGAAAAACAGATATTTTATTCAACTATCATATAATGGTGCAAACTATCACGGTTGGCAGTTGCAGGATAATAGTATTAGCGTTCAACAAGTATTGAATGAAGCTATTAGTTTACTTTTAAACAGTAATATTTCCATTACCGGAGTGGGCAGAACTGACACAGGAGTTCATGCAAAAGAGTTTTATGCTCATTTTGATTATGAAAATATCAACGAAGAACAATCAAAACAATTAGTTTACAAATTGAATAAATTTCTTCCAAATGATATTAGTATTAAAAAAATTGTTCCTGTAAAAAATGATGCAAATGCAAGATTTGATGCCATTTCAAGGACTTATAAGTACTATATTAGTCTTAATAAAAATCCCTTTTTCGATTTATTGTCGTATTATTTGTATGGAGAGCTTGATGTCGATAAAATGAATGAAGCTGCCAAGGTTTTATTTGATTATAATGATTTTACAAGTTTTTCAAAAACCGGAACCCAGGTTAAAACAAATAATTGCAAAATCTATCATGCCGCATGGGAGCAAAATGATGAAATGCTTGTTTTTACTATCAAAGCCGACCGTTTCTTGCGGAATATGGTCAGGGCAATTGTTGGTACTTTGCTTGATATTGGAAGAGGAAAAATCGATATTCTGGAATTCAGAAATATTATTGAAAGTAAAAATCGCTCCGATGCCGGATATTCTGTTCCGGCAAAAGCTTTATTCCTGACTAAAATTGAATATCCTGATAGCATATTTTTGTAAAATCTTTTGAATAATTATAGAATTATTCCTGAAAGCGTTGATATTATTAACTTTGAATAGTTGATAATTTTTTTTGATAATCTTAGTTTCTATTATGTCTTTATATATTTTTGTTGAAAATTTGGGATAGATGACGGCGGAAAACTACACAGAGGATAGTATAAAATCATTAGACTGGAAAGAGCATATCAGAATGCGTCCCGGTATGTATATCGGTAAGCTTGGAGATGGTGCTTCAAAAGACGATGGAATTTATGTTCTTATTAAAGAAGTTATTGATAACTCAGTTGATGAGTATATCATGGGTTTCGGAAATAATATTGAGGTTACAATTAAAGAACATAAGGTGACTATACGAGACTATGGAAGGGGAATTCCGCTTGGTAAAATTGTTGATTGTGTTTCGAAAATTAATACCGGAGCAAAATACGATTCCAAAGTTTTTAAAAAGACTGTTGGTTTAAATGGAGTTGGAACAAAAGCCGTTAATGCATTATCTGGTTATTTTAGTGCACAAGCGGTGAGAGATGGGAAAACCAAAATAGTTGAATATCATAACGGTAATTTAAAAGTCGAATCAAAAGAAGAAAAAACCGACCTAAAAAACGGAACCATAATAACTTTTATTCCTGATGCCGAAATTTTTGGGAATTATCACTTCATTCATGAATATATCGAAAAACTGCTTTGGAATTATGTTTACCTTAATCGTGGACTAATAATTAATTTCAACGGAGCAAAGATTTATTCAAAAAATGGTTTAATTGATTTGTTGAATAGTAATCTCGACGAAAACATACTTTATCCGATTATTCATTTTCATGAAGAAGACCTTGAAATAGCTTTTACTCATAATGAGAGAAAGTATAGCGAAGAATATTATTCTTTTGTTAATGGACAGCATACAACACAGGGTGGAACTCACCAGGCAGCTTTTCGTGAAGCAATTGTGAAAACTGTTCGTGAATTTTACAAAAAGGACTTCGACCCATCTGATGTTAGAACTTCAATGATTGCTGCTATTAGCATTAAAATCCAGGAGCCTGTCTTCGAATCACAAACAAAAACAAAGCTAGGCTCAATACATACTGAACCCGATGGTCCAACAGTTAGAAATTATGTAACTGATATTGTTAAAAGAAACCTTGATAATTTCCTTCATAAAAACCCTGAAGTTGCTGATGCTCTGTTGAAAAAGCTTGTGCAATCAGAAAGGGAAAGAAAAGAAATGGCAGGAATTAAAAAGCTTGCTAGGGAAAGTGCTAAAAAAGCCAGCCTTCATAATAAAAAATTAAGGGATTGCAAACTTCATTTTAATAATGGCAGCGACCAAGGTCTTGAAACAACTTTGTTTATTACTGAAGGTGATTCTGCTAGCGGCTCAATTACAAAGTCAAGAAATGTTAGCACCCAGGCAGTGTTCAGTCTTAAAGGTAAACCACTAAACTGTTATGGATTAAGCAAAAAAATAGTTTACGAAAACGAAGAGTTTAACTTATTACAAACCGCTCTAAACATTGAAGACGGACTTGATAATTTAAGATATAATAATGTTGTGATTGCTACTGATGCTGATGTTGATGGAATGCATATCAGGCTTTTACTTTTAACTTTTTTCCTTCAGTTCTTCCCTGACCTTATCAAAAACGGTCATGTATATATTTTGCAAACGCCACTTTTTAGAGTGAGAAATAAAAAAGAAACAAAATATTGTTATTCTGATACCGAACGACAGGATGCTGTTAACTCACTTGGTGCAAACCCTGAAATCACAAGGTTTAAAGGTCTTGGTGAAATTTCGCCTGATGAATTCAAAAATTTTATTGGTAAATCCATTCGCCTCGACCCGGTTATTTTGAAGAAAGATTCTTCCATTGCAGATGTGCTTTCATTTTATATGGGTAAAAACACTCCACAACGTCAAGGCTTCATTATTGATAATTTAAGGATAGAAAAGGATTTAGTTGAAAGTGAATTTATTGACACTGAATGATTCTCTAAGGATTATACCTTTTGTTTTATACATTATTATATTATAAAGACAATAAATAGTTTCTTCTTAGTCAGGCAATACTTCATCCCAATACTGCCATTCGTTTTCATATTCGTCGTAGATGTTAATATGCCAAACTTTTTTGATGTGTTCTTTAAGTAGTTTTTCTGCTCTAATGCTTGTTTCAAGGTGAACAATATCTTCGTTTTTTAATTCAAGATGAAGATCCCAAACACTATAGCCACGTCCCCTTATGTTTCCAATATAGGTTCTCTTTATTTCGTTTTTTGAAAAATGGTAATTGCTGCCTATGAAATATTTAGTTTTTGAAATTCCTTTGTCTTTATCAAATTCAATTTTATAGCAAAGATTATTCAATGGCCATACAAAAGCTATTAGAAGTATTGGAATCATGAAAAAATAAAATACACACCCATCGGATATTCTATCCATCTTTTC
>JAIPBB010000243.1 GCA_021739805.1 Saprospiraceae bacterium
ATCCTAACACTAATTATGGGAGTAGTATTAATTTTATTTCTTATGACTGGACATTTTCAGGTACAGAAGCATTAGGATATTCATTAATATATTTTGATATATCTTCATTACCTCAAAATATTAATATTATAAGTGCAAAACTATCTCTGTATCACAATCCAACATCTGGAGGAGCAGGTCAGGCTGGAAATAATGCATGCTATTTAAAAAAAGTTACTTCCCAATGGGATGAAGATACTGTTACATGGAATATATTACCATCATTTTCAAATATAAATCAAGTTTATCTTGCTACAAGTACTTCACCAAACCAAAATTATCCTGATATTGATATTATTGATTTTGTGAATGATTGGTATAATAATCCTCAATCAAATTACGGGATGATATTGGAAATAATAGATAAATCATTATATAACAGTATGAAATTCTGTTCAAGTGATTATGGAGATTCATCATTGAGACCTAAACTTCAAATTTGTTGGATATCTTCCGAATCTTCAAATAATATTCAAAATAAAAATTATTCCATCTCGCTTTATCCTAATCCCAATAGTGGGGTGTTTTCTTTTCAATATAAAAATGCACCAGTAAATCAGAATCTATCTGTTCAAATATTTGATATAACCGGAAGCTTAATAATCGACGAACAATTTGAAATTCTATCAAATCATTTTATTAAAAACTATAATTGTAGGAATTTAACATCCGGCATTTACTATATGAAAATATCTGATTGTAAACTAACAAGAACATTAAAAATTATTGTTGAATAATTAATTACTTGGAGTAATCTATTATCTTAAATTTATGGGGACAGAATGACAGGTATCGGAATAAAATAAAAAAAAGGAAGACAACCAATGTTATCTTCCTGGGAATATATTTTTGAATAATTATTATCGTTTACCTTGAGGTTCGTCTGAAACAGTTAATTTCTTTCTGCCTTTAGCTCTTCTTCTTTTAAGAATTTTACGTCCGTTGGCAGTTGCCATTCTTTCTAAGAAACCATGTTTGTTTCTTCTCTTTCTTCTCGATGGTTGAAATGTCCTCTTCATAAATATTTTTTTGGGACTGCAAAAATAGAAAAAACTATTTATCCAGCAAACTATATTTCACTTTTTTTTCAATTCTTCACAGAAAAGAAAAAGATTATTCTTTATTTGATAATAGAAGCATGAAATATTTAAGTTTCAGCTTGCCTTCTATCTACTTCTTAGGGAAAAGCTTTAAAGTCTCAACCAAGAAATCCCAGAATTTTTGCACAGTTGCAATATTCACTTTTTCGTCAGGTGAATGAGGAAAACGAATAGTTGGTCCAAATGAAATCATATCCCAATTTGGATAAACATCGCCTAAAAGTCCACATTCCAATCCGGCATGAATAACTTTAATCTCAGGAATTTTACCAAATTTATTATTGTAAACATCCTTCATAGTTTGTAAAATCGGAGAATTAATATTTGGTTTCCAACCGGGATATTCACCTGTTAGGACAACTTCGGCACCAGCTTGCTCAAAAATAGCAAGCATTCTGTCACCTAAATCAATTTTTGCAGAATCAACTGAGCTTCTCAAAAGATTCATAACTTCAATTTTTCCATTTCCGGATTTTACAATTGCAAGATTTGTAGATGTTTCAGGAACTCCTACTAATTCAGGACTCATACGCATAACTCCATGAGGACATGCATAAAGTGCATTCAATAAATTATCCTGAGTTTTTTTGTCAATTAATACTGAAGGCATTGTAGTGGTAGCAGCTTCAATTTTAAAATTTGGTTCAACTGACAATAATTCATCTTTAACTATTTTAGCATATTCATTTAAATAATCTAAAAACGCTTGTTCTTTTTCTTTAGGAACTATAACATCTGCAAATGACTCTCTTGGAATTGCATTTCTTAAACTACCACCATCGATACTAGCTAAACGCATTCCAAAATTCTTTGCTGCTTTCCACATGAAACGGTTTAGAACTTTGTTTGAGTTTCCTCTTCCCAAAGGAATATCAATTCCCGAATGGCCACCTTTTAAACCTGAAACACTAATTTTATAAGCAACTGAATTTGCAGGAACTGCTTCTTCAGCATAAGTAAAAGTAACATTTGCATCCATTCCACCGGCACAGCCAACATAAAGTTCACCTTCGTCTTCTGAATCTAAATTAATCAAAACATCACCGTCAAGTAAACCTGGTTTTAATCCAAATGCTCCGGTCATTCCGGTTTCTTCATCAATTGTAAATAATCCTTCAACAGGTCCATGAACAAGGTCTTTTGATGCAAGAACTGCCATAGCTGCGGCTGCACCTATTCCATTATCAGCTCCTAAGGTTGTTCCTCTTGCAGTAACCCATTCGCCATCGATATAGGCATCAATAGGGTCTTTTTCAAAATCATGAACTGTATCGCTATTCTTTTGTGGAACCATATCTAAATGACCTTGAAGAACAACTCCTTTTCTATCTTCCATTCCGGGAGTAGCAGGTTTTTTAATTATAACATTTCCAACTTCATCAACAATAGTTTTAAGACCAAGATTTTCACCAAATTCTTTCATAAACTGAATAATCGCTGTCTCTTTCTTTGAAGGGTGAGGGATTTGGGTTATATCATAAAAATGTTTCCAAAGCTCTTTTGGTTCTAAGTTTAATATTTCTTTACTCATTTTATTAAATTTTAATTATTTATAATTTTTTTGAGTCGCTAATTTACGTTTTTTTATGAAACTTCGGGTCAGAAGACAGTATGATTTTCATAAACTATGTTAATTAATTTTTCAAAGAGACAAAAAGCAAAAAAAAACTGCACTGGAAATAGTGCCGTTTTGTATGAAATTCAGAATATTTTATTTTTTGATATTTGGCAATTCTAAACCATAGCCCTTACGCTTATCTTCAGCTTTAAGCCAGAATGCTATAATCAGAGCTAAGAAAGTACACATAACAAATATTAACCAGGTTGTTTCATAGTTGTAATTTACCTTTATTTTTTTGCTGGCAATTATTTTAGCCACATGGTGAATAACAGCTTCATCCATCTTAATAAAAGCAAGATTTTCTTTCTTTTTATTCATCTCATGAATTGTTGCAATATCCAGACTGTCTGCAAAGTATTTTGATAAAAATTCCTTGCTTGCCTCTATTATCTCAAGTCGAAGTTCTTCTGGATTAACATCCGCAACTACTTCCTGTGGAGATAAACTAACAATTTCCGAAATCAAATCACCAGAAACTAATCTACCATAAACCGCAATCATTTCATTATTGACATCTTCACCTTTGAAATTTTTAGTGTTAATTAATGGACTATTACTAACTTCCTCCGTATATGCCTGGGCAAAACTCTCTTGAATTAAAGCTCTATCAGGAACAATTGTAGGATTAGTTGAATTTAGAACAATCCCAACCAATAAAGGAATGCCCCATAAACCAAAGTTCTGTATCCAGAAAATAAAAGCAAATGCTGAACCTATTTGTTTTTCAGGAATAATTTTAGGAACCGATGGCCACATTGCTGATGGAACTAAAGAAAAAGCTATTCCTAATAAAATTGCGTTTGCAAAAGCTAAATACATGCTTGTAATTCCAGGGAGCCAATATATTAGATGAACGATAACCAATAAGAATGCACCTAAAATCATGATTGATGCACCTTTACCTTTTTTATCGTACAGTCCTCCAAAAAACGGTGTTAAAAATATCGTTCCAAAAGGAACCAGACTAGGAATTAGTCCTGACCACTTATCAGGGACACCAAATTTATTAACCATTAAATCAGGTCCGTACTTATAAAATGGGAATACTGCTGAATAGAATAAAACACATAATATTGCAATCAACCAAAATCCTCTATTTGTTACAATAACTTTCAAATCTGAAAGTTTGAATTTTTCTTCTTCTTCATCACCACCTGCGGCAGCCTTATCTTCTTTTTCAAGTTTGGTATCCATTACATTGTAAACAAGAAATCCAAAAAATCCAATAATTAAAATAAGAACTCCCATTAATACTGCAGTTGGGATGGTAGTTTGTGTGGCAAAATAAGCTCCAAACATTAGCGGAACGAAGGAACCCAATCTGGCAATTGCAACCTGCATACCCATAGCCAGTGCTATTTCTTTGCCTTTAAACCATTTTACAACCGCTTTCGAGACCGTTATACCTGCAAATTCAACTCCGACTCCAAATAAGGCAAAGCCAATACATGCTATCATTAGTCTCTGATCAAAACCAAAGATCTCAGCACCACCCATATCAGTTTTAAAAGCATAATATTTTATTCCCGCTCCAATAATCATAATAAGAGAGGATGTAAGGGTACTAAACCTAACTCCAAACCTGTCTAAAAGATAACCTACTATTATTAGCATTACAAAGAATACATTAAACCAGCCGTAGGCACTAAAGAACATTCCAAAGTCGGAACCAGTCCAGCCATAGGAAATATCCTTGTCAATTAATGGTTTAAGTGGAGAAATAATTTCATTAAATAAATAGCCGGCAAACATCGTGAATGATAAAATCACTAATGCTGTCCATCTGGCTCTTTTTGATTCTCTTAGAGATTGCTTAATTTTTTCCATATTTGTTGGTTTATTGGTTAATCATAAAAATTGACTGGCTAAGATAAACAAAAAAGTTTATGAAAAAAGAAATTTCAAACACAGGCATTTTATTAAGCAATAAATTATAATTATTTATAATCGCATAATTATTTTTTGGTATCACTTAATTTTTTTACTATTTTTAACCCTATTTCAAAAACCAAAGCTATGATAAAGTCAATCTTCAAAAAAACTTTAATTTTTTTAATATCCTTTTTATTTATTTCAAACACTCTGTTCTCACAGGAATTTCTGCCTTTTCTAAATGATAATTATGCAGGAATTACAGCTATTAACCTTAATCCGGCATCAATAGCCGACAGTCGATTAAAAGTTGATGTAACAGTTTTTGGATTCAGTACTAACTTCACTAACAACTATTTAAAAGTTGACAGAAAAGTTCTAAGTGATGTATGGAGTGATAAAATTGATGGGAATTTCAAAAGCTCATATATGACAGAAAATCTCAACAATAAAGATAAGAAAATGATAATGACAAATCAGGTACAAGGACTGAGTTGTATGGTTTCTTTAAGCGAAAAACATTCTGTTGGTTTGTCTTTAAGAGTGAGGAATGTGATTAATCTTGACAGGCTTGATGAAAACATGGCTAAAATGATATATGAAGATTTCGATTATAATCCATTTTTCACACAAAGATTCAATGTGAATGATGTGAGTTTTCAACAAAATGCCTGGGCAGAAGTGGGTTTAACTTATGCGAGAGTATTGTTTGAAAATGACCATGAACACTTTTTTAAATTTGGTGGTACAGTGAAAGTAATACAAGGATTAGGTTCGATTTTCATGTATATAAATGAAGTTAAATATCAGTTTGATGCAAAAGACACACTAATGTATCTATCGGCAGATTTAAGTATGGGAGCATCAAAAAACTATGAAGAGGAATTTTTAAACTTATCATCAACATCAAATCTCACTTTAGGGCTTGATCTTGGGGCAGTTTATGAATGGCGACCCGACCACAGTAAGTATAAATATGACATGGATGGAGAAAGAGATTTATGGCGAAGAGACCAAAATAAATATAAAGTAAGACTTGGTTTCTCTATTCTTGACCTGGGACGTATCAAATATGAAAGGGGACAAAATAGTGCAGATATTAAAGCCTATGATGTCACCAACTGGAATATGGATAGTTTAAATGTTACAGCTGATAATTTTGGAGAATTCCTTGTTGATAGTTTTAGAACCGAATCAGTAGATAAATATTTTAAAATGAATCTCCCAACAGTAATCAGTGCTCAAATTGATTATAATGTAAGGGATCATTTCTATCTAAACTTTACTCCATTCATTTCTTTACGACAAGGTAAATCTGATATGGAAAAAATTCACTATTTATCGAATTTTAGTTTAACACCAAGGTATGAAAGCAAATGGTTGGGTGCATCTGTTCCTCTGCAACTTAATCAAATGGGACAGTTTAATTTTGGTTTAGGATTAAGATTAGGTCCGGTTTGGGTAGGCTCTTACGATTTACTCGGTGCCATGGGATTAAAAAAGAAAGTTGCCGGATTAGATGTTCACTTTCTTGTTAAGGTTCCTATCTTTTACAAAAAACCAAAAGATAGGGATAAAGATAATGTCTCTGATAAAGTGGATGAATGTAAAGACACTCCGGGCTTATGGGAGTTTAAAGGCTGTCCTGATTCTGATAATGATGGTATTCCAAATAAAGACGATAAATGCCCATATAAGGCTGGAATTAAAGAATTTGGCGGATGTCCTGATACAGACAAAGATGGCGTTGAAGACCAATATGATGAATGTCCCGAACTTTATGGCTCGAAATTATACGCCGGTTGTCCCGACACTGACGAAGATGGAATTATTGATAAAAAAGATGATTGCCCCGAAGAAGCCGGATTAGAAATATTTAATGGATGTCCTGATACTGACGGCGACAGCATAATGGACAAACTTGACGACTGTCCTGAAATTGCCGGATTAGAGAAATTCAAGGGTTGCCCCGATACTGATGGTGATGGAATTAGAGATATTGAAGATGAATGCCCTGATGTTGCCGGACTTGACAGTTTGAATGGATGCCCATTTATTGATACTGATTTGGATGGACTGCAAGACAAATATGACCATTGTCCTAAACTTGCAGGACCTTTAGAAAATAGTGGTTGCCCATTTGTTGATACTGATAATGATGGAGTTCTGGATAAAGATGACTGGTGCCCTATGACTCCGGGAGTTGTTGAAAATAATGGTTGCCCTGTTTTAGAAGAAGAAGAACAGGAAATTCTAAATACTGCTTTTGAAAATCTTGAATTTACATCAGGAAAATCAATAATTAAATCTTCATCTTTTGCTTCACTTGATGAGTTGGCAGAGCTATTTATGAAAAAGCCTGAATGGCAATTATTAATCGAAGGACATACTGATAATGTTGGAAGACCTGCATCGAATATGTCATTATCACAAAACAGGGCAAATGCGGTGAAAACTTATTTAATAAGCAAAGGAGTTAAAGCCGAAACTATGACTGTGAAATGGTATGGCGAAACAAAACCAATTGCTGATAACGAAACTCCCGAAGGTCGTCAGAAAAATAGAAGAGTTGAGATGACGGTGATTTTTGATTAGGAAGATTTAATTTTCGCATAAAGCCTTCCAGAGTTGAAACTCTGGAAGGCTTATTGTTTTGCCTTAATACAAATGCACCAAATGCTTAGTTTCAAAAAACTCTTCTTCAAAAATTTCACTTAAAGGAAAGATGGTATATTTCTTTTTGCATTGTTTTACTTCATCCATTATGTCTCCGCCTTTTAAATAGAGAATCCCATTTTGTAATTTATTAAATCCTTTTTTATGGATTTTATAATTTGTTAAGCGACAAAAGTCAGGCAAATTTGTAACTGCACGGCTTACAATAAAATCGAAACTTGCTTTCACATCTTCAACTCTTATTTGTTCGGCTTCAACATTATCAAGACCTAATTCTTCGGAAATGGATTTAACAACTTTGATTTTTTTTGCAATTGAATCTATTAAATAAAAATCAACATTTGGAAATAAAATCGCCAATGGAATTCCGGGGAAACCACCACCGGTTCCAACATCCATCACAGTTGTTCCTGTTTTAAATCTTATAACTTTCGCAATCGCCAAAGAATGAAGAATGTGCCTTTCATAAAGATTATCCATATCTTTTCGCGACACTAAATTTATTTTTGAATTCCAATCTGAAAAAAGCTCGGCAAGCTTCTCAAATTTCTGAATCTGAACTTCATTGAGTTTTTCAAAATATTTGTTTATGATTTCCATTTAATCGTTTTATAAAAAGCAAATTTAATCATTTTAGTAGATTGTAAAGGCAAATGGAAAAAAGTAAAAAGGCATCCAGACGGATTCCCTTCGATTGAAAGTAAAAAGGCACACTCCGTAACTCGTAATAAGAATTTTTAGCTTCTTGAATCTTAGTGGACTTAGTGTCTTTGTGGTGAAAAAAATCATAAAAAATCAGCGTAAATCAGCCTCAAAAAAACCGAAACCTGAAACTGAAACCTGCACTTCGACTCCCTTTAGATTTGCAAAACCAATTATTTAAAGAATTAAAGTTTCTTAAAAGATATATTAATGATGTTGATATTTCTTTTTTTGCTTCTTTTTTTCTTTGTTAATATCTTTGGTTTTGTTAATAAAAAAAGAATGA
>JAIPBB010000244.1 GCA_021739805.1 Saprospiraceae bacterium
TGGCAAAGGACTTGTTCAACGTCCTTTCAAACTTCCTGATGGCTCTTCAATCCGGCTTACAACAGCAAGATATTACACTCCAACCGGCAGATGCATTCAAAAATCTTATAGCGATGGAATTGACAAATACAATAAAGAACTTAGCGAAAGATACAAACACGCTGAACACATAAGTGCTGACAGCATTGATTTTCCTGATTCTTTGAAGTATTACACACCTAACAAACGAACTGTTTATGGTGGTGGTGGGATTATGCCTGATATTTTTATTCCAGTTGACACAACTCGTGATTCAGAGTATTATAAGACTCTTAGAAGAAAAGGGCTTTTAAATTTGTATGTGATAAAATACGTTGATAATAATAGAGAAAAACTAAAACAAGAATATCCTACTTTTGAAGTGTTCTCAAATAACTTCCCTATTGAAGGTGAGTTTTTTAATTCATTCATTGATTTTACTGTGAAAGAAGGCGTAGAAAAAGTTGATGATGACTTAGAAAAATCAAAGAAATACATACAATATCAATTAAAAGCTCTTTTAGCAAGAACAATGTTTGAAAACAGTAAGTACTTTCAAGTAAATGTTGATATTGATGATGATCTTCAAAAAGCAATAGAAATAATCAACAAAAAAAGATTTTTTGAGAAAATGGATATTTCTTATGAATAGTACATAGTACTTTATATATTAGATAGTTAGATATTAGAAATTGAAAATTAGGCGTTTAACGAAACTTGAAACCTGAAACTTGAAACCCGCACTTCGGCTCCGCTCAGTGTTCATACAGCGGTCATTGAGCGGAGTCGAAATGAAACCTGAAACCTGAAACCCGAAACCTGAAACTTAAACCCGATATGAAGAAATTATTAATAAATATTCTATTAGCCATAATCATAATACCTGTATATGTCAATGCCTATACAGGAGAAATAATTAAAGAATTTGATTCACCAACTAAGTTTCCAACAGGCTTAACTTTCGATGGAAAATATTTGTGGTTAGCTGATCGCCATGGAGATAAACTGATTTGTATTGACCCAAATAGCGGAAAAGTTATCAGGCAAATCGAGTCGCCTGCATATTGGCCAATGGGTCTGTGTTGGGATGGTGAAGCTTTATGGAATGCAGATGTGAAAGGTGGTATTCCTTTATCAGAAAATTACAGAGGAAAGATTTACAGAATTAAGCCTGAAAACGGAAAAATTCTTAGCACAATTGAAGCTCCCACTCCTGCCCCACAAGGACTTACATGGGACGGTAAATATCTTTGGTGTGTTGACAATATGAGCGACAAATTAATTCAGTTTAGTCCCGAGGACGGAACAACTATCAAAGAATTCAAATCTCCCTCATCTGATCCACAAGGTTTAACTTTCGATGGAAAATACCTTTGGGTAAGCGATAGAATTAAAGATGAAATTTATATGGTTGACCCATCAAATGGTGCAGTGATATTAATTGCAGATGCCCCGGGACCTTATACTAGAGGAATAACTTATGATGGAAAAAATTTATGGGCAGTTGATTATCAAACAAGAAAAATCTATCAGCTTAAAGTTAGGGATGATGAAAATTTCAAAAAGGATAACAAAAGAAGTTCAATTGTTACTTATCATCATCAAATAAAAAATTATGGACCGGGTGAATTAAACGTTGCCGACATTCATATTGCAATGCCTGTTAACAGGGATAACCAGGAAATTGTTGGTAACTTAACTTTTACTCCAAAGAATCCTGAATTTGTTACTGATAAATGGGGACAAAAAACGGCTCATTTTATATTCAAAGATATGAAAGTTTCAGATACGAAGGAAGCTTTAATGCACGTCAAGCTAAACACTTATGATGTTCGCTATTTTATTTTTCCTGATAAAGTGGGTAATTTGAATGAGATTCCTGCCGATATAAAAACCAAATATCTTGAAGACAACGAAAAATACCAGATAAATAATCCTGTGATTCAAAATGCCGTTAAGAAAGTAGTTGGAAATGAAACCAACTCATATTGGGTTGCACGAAAGATTTTCAATTATTTAATTGATAATATGTATTATGAAATGACAGGCGGCTGGAATACTGCTCCAACTGTACTTGCTCGAGGAAATGGCTCATGCAGTGAATATGCCTTTGTTTTTATTTCGATGTGCAGAGCTGCCGGATTGCCTGCCAGATATGTTGGCTCAGTTGTTATCAGAGGTGATGATGCAAGTATGGATGATGTTTTCCACCGTTGGGTTGAAGTTTATCTCCCAAATTACGGTTGGATTCCTATTGACCCAAGTGGCGGCGACCAAGGCTCTCCTCGCGACCAGGCAAGATATATTGGTTTTGTGGCAAACAGATATTTAATTACAACTCAAAGTGGTGGCAACTCAGAAACAATGCACTGGAATTATAATTCAAATGCGTGGTGGACTTCTGAACCGAAAGCATTTATTGTTGGCGACCATTTTGCGGAATGGGAACCGGTGGTGGAGTGAGTGGTGAGTGGTGAGCGGTAAGTAGTGAGTTGGTAATCGGTTGTCGGTAATCAGTAAAGAAGTAAAAGACAAAAGTAAAAAAACTCAAAACCCGTAACACGAAACAACACTTCGACTCCGCTCAGTGTCCCACAATGAGTATCAAGTAAAGAGTAGCGAGCAACGAGCAACGAGAAACGAGTAACGAGTAACGAGTAACGAGAAACGAATAACGAGAAACGAGTAACGAGAAACGAGAAACGAGTAACGAGCAACGAGTAACGAGAAACGAGTAACGAGAAACAAGCAACAAGCAACGAGAAATAAGTAACGAGAAACAAGCATGACTTACAAAACAAAACTCCATATTGCCCTTCCTGTTCTAAATGAACTTGATTATATCAATAATTTTCTTGAATGTGTGAGAAATCAAACTTATAAAAACTTTGAACTTTATATTTGTGTAAATCAACCTGAAAAGTGGTGGGATGATAATGATGAGAAAAAATACATATGTTCTAATAATAGCAAAACTATCAGGCTTCTTGAGGCAATTAAGGATTTACCAATAACAATAATCGACCGCAGCAGTCGAAAATTAGGATGGCAAGGTAGAAGACATGGTGTTGGTTGGGCACGAAAAAACATAATGGATTACATCGAAAAAGTTGCCTATATCTCAGATATTATAGTCAGTTTGGATGCTGATACAACTTTTTCCAACAATTATTTTAGTTCTATTGTTGAAACTTTTAGTGAAAATCCTACTGCTGTTGCACTTTCTGTTCCATATTATCACAATCTGGTTGAAGATGAAAATGCAAACCGTGCAATATTGCGATATGAGATTTATATGCGTTATTATGCTATTAATCTATGGAGAATTAAAAGTCCTTACAGTTTTACTGCTCTTGGTTCTGCATTTGCTTTGCCAATGAGATCCTATAGGGCTTTAGGCGGATTAACACCAAAAATAAGTGGTGAAGATTTCTATTTTCTTCAGAAATTGAGAAAATATGGTAATCTATTGAATTGGAATGCTGAAAAGGTTTATCCGGGAACACGATTCTCCGACAGAGTTTATTTTGGAACAGGACCGGCAATGATAAAAGGCAATGCAGGCGATTGGGAAAGCTATCCAATTTATGATTTTAATGATTTTAATATTATAAAAGAAACATATGATTTATTTCCAGCTCTGTTCAAAGAGAATGTTGAAACACCAATGGATGACTTTCTTACTTCAATTTTTAAAGAAGAAAATATCTGGGATTCTTTAAGATTAAATAATAAAATTGAAGAAAAATTCGTCAAAGCCTGTCATGAAAAGATTGATAGTTTAAGAGTGCTTCAATTCCTAAAAGAGAAAAACAACTCTGCTAAAAAATCAGATGAAAAGAAACTATTTGATTTCATGCAGAAGTTTTACAAAACAAAGACTCCTGATTTTCTGAATAAAGATTTTTTATTCGACAAAGCTAGTGTTGAAGAATTAAATAGTCTTAGAGATTTATTAGTTATAATTGAGGAAGAATATCAGAAAGAATCAATTAATTTTTAGTAAATAATCAATTTTCGATTTTCTAAAAATCCATTTTCATCCGAAACATTAATAAAATAAATGCCCGGTAGCAAATTTGAATTAAATGAAAACACCTGATCGTTTTTAAGTTGATAAGAATTGATTAATTTACCTGTTAAATCAAAAACTTTTAAAGAAGCATTATTCAATTGGACATTTAGTTCAACATTAATTTCTCCATTTGATGGGTTTGGGAATATTTTTATTCCATTTGTAATTTGATGTTTATAAACATCAGTTGAAAGAATCACAGTAAAATTAACACTGTCAATATCCAAAATTGACATAATCTGATTTTTCAGGGTATAAATAATAGTATAATTTCCCGGCTGAAAACTCCCAACTGCAATAGTGTCGGTTGATGTGCAAATTGCCGGCATCATTCCTGAATAGTGCATTGCTTCAACATAAATAATATTAGAATTTACTTCTATTGAATCACTAATTAAATTACATCCTGAATTTGGATGTGTTGAATTACAAACTACACTAACAACATCATTTACAGTAGGATTAAATGGTATTGTTGTTAGAGAATTAATGGTTTGGCTATAGGCTATGCTTACTCCAAAAATAAAAATAGCCATTAGAAATGTTTTCATTTTGGTTTTCATTTTTTAAAATCTTAAGGATTAATACTAATTTGTTACTTGATTTTAAGATGACTAAATTAATAAAAAGGTTGCTTTGGAATGTTAAAATTTATTTGCAAGTGAAGAGTTAAGTTTCCAAACAATTCCAAAACTTGGTTGAATCTCAAATCTGATGTCTTGATAAAATGAAGGATTAGTATCAACATTAAATCTCAATCCCAGTGATTTTCCAATTGGGTGTATATAACCAAATCCTAATAAAAAACCTGTATTAATGATGGATTTGTTTTTATCATTAATTTCAGTTGTATTTGTAGTTGAAAATGGTGGACTAACTGAATAAATTGTTGATATTCTTGTACCGATATTTGAATAATTAATTGATTTCCCAAAAAACACTCCTAGTTTCAAATAGAAATCAGGCTCCTGAAAAAAATGAAATTCCTGTTCAAATTCAAGTATAATAAAATCAATTGTAGTGATAGTTGCATAATTAAATTCACCACCATGTCCACTAGAGTATCCATCCTTTTCATAGCACCATCGTTTATACCTAAGGCTAATGGTTGGAACTGAATTTGTGTCATTAATATGATATTGAATTGTAAATCCAAATGTTGGATTGCCATTATACTCCCAATAATCATGTGGATTATCGTCATTGGTTTTAAAATTTGGAATAGTAACTCCCGGATTAAATGACAAATAATCCTGTGCAACTGATGCTTGGAATAATAACATTAATATTAACAAGTAAGTTATTTTTAGCTTCATGCCATAAATAAATTAAACAAACTCAAATATAGATATTTTATTTACAACTACCAACTTATTATGACTTAATAATTATTTCATAATTTTGAACTCTCAAAAAAAAATTATGATAAGCATTCTAGGACCAACTGCAACAGGTAAAACTCAACTGGCAGCTCAAATAGCCAATAAATTAAATGCTGAAATAATAAGTGCAGATTCTCGTCAAGTATATAAAGGAATGGATATTGGGACAGGAAAAGACTTAAGCGATTATATTGTTGAAGGAAAAACCATCCCCTTCCACTTAATTGATATAGTTGAACCCGGCTATGAATATAATGTTTACGAATTTCAAAAAGATTTTCTGAATGTTTATGATGATATTACATCAAGAGGAAAAGAAGTTGTTTTATGCGGTGGCACCGGAATGTATATAGAAGCAGTTCTTAGAGGTTATAAATTAATTAATGTTCCTGATAATATAAGGCTTAGAAATGAACTTTCAGCATTTAGTGATGAAGAACTTATTAAAACACTCAAATCCTTTAAAAGCATTCATAATATTACTGACACTAACGATAGAAAACGATTAATCAGAGCGATTGAAATTCAAACTTATTATGCCAAACATCCTGAACTAGAAAGAGATTATCCAAAATTTAATAATACAATTTTCGGGATAAAATTTGAAAGAGAAGAAATTCGCAAGAGAATAACTCAACGATTGAAAAACCGTCTTGAAAAAGAGGATATGCTTAAAGAGATAAATAATCTTTTGAACAAAGGAGTAACTCCTGAGCAACTTAAATTTTATGGACTGGAGTATAAATTTTTAACTCAATATGTTATTGGCGAAATTTGTTTTGATGAAATGTTTAAGTTATTAAATACAGCAATTCATCAATTTGCAAAACGCCAGATGACATGGTTCAGAAGAATGGAGAAAAATGGTTTTGAAATTAATTGGATTGATGGAAATTTAAGTATGGAAAATAAACTTGAATACATTATTAATCACAATAAATTTGACAAATCCAAAGCTAGGTAAACAGGAAAACACAAATAACAAATAACAAATTACAAAATACAAATAACAAATAAATTCCAAATTCAAATGACCAATTTTCAAAACACTTTGTTGCAAATGTTTGGAATTTTGAAAATTAATTATTGAATATTATCGATACGGACAAGTTTTGTTTTTTTTTGCTTGTTTTATGCTATTTTAACGAAATGGATCTGTCAGAAAGGAATGTGAATATTCAGATTAAGATACTAATCTGCCACCTTAATCTTTTTCCCATCTTTATCCCAGCGATAAAATTTTATAATATCTTCATTTTTGGAATATTGAATTTCTTCTCTGGGTAAACTATCTTTATAGTAAGTTGTCCATACTCCAAATTTTTTGTCATATTTATACTTACCTGTTTTTTCAATATTTCCAGCTTCAAAATACCATGACCAGTCTCCTACTCTCAGCCCATCAATATAGTTACCTTCCTCCTTTTTCTTTCCATTTGAATAATACTCAACCCAATAACCATTTTTTTTCCCGCCTTTATAATATCCCTTACTTTTAATTTTTCCATCTTCAAACCATTCAACAAATTCTCCATCTTCAACACTATTAGCAAAACTCTTCTGCATTTTCAACTGACCTGTATGATACCAAGCAAGAATTTGACCATCTTCAATACCATTGATAAAATTACCTTCACTTTGCTTTTGTCCGCTCACATACCATGAAATAACACTTCCATGAAATTTTCCATCTTTAAAGTTCGCTTCAACTTTTTTAACCCCATTGTGATAAAATGTTTCACATTTTCCTGTATATAATTCATTAACCATATACCAAAGTTCATCGGTTTTATGAATTTTAGAACAATCACAATTCTGAGAATATGTATTAGTAGAAATAAGAAATAGAATAAAGACTAAAAGTATTATAAGTTTTTGCATACACCAGTATAAATAAGATTTAAGATAAGGATGACAAAATTAAATTTCTTTATAATTCTATCATATTTTTAAAGAGAAAATTTATTAAATAATGTTAACAATTTTACAAAATTTCCATTTAAAACTAAATTTTAAGGATTCCTGTTATTTCCTCACGAAGAAATTTACCTCCCGGGTATCGGGCAGTATTATCAAAATTCAGCCAGATGTTGTTTTCACTATCAAGATGATAATAAACTTTTTTTCCTAAAGATTCCTTATAAAATAATTCTCTTTTAATGAGATAAACAATTCCTAAAAATTCATTCCTATCACTAATTTTTACTTCTGGATATAAATGTCGTTTTGTGTGTATCAATCTTACCTCACCTCCAACAGCTTTAATGCAAGCTGCCATCAAAATTGAATAATCATCGCAGTCTCCTCCAAATGTTTTAATAGACTCTATAGGTTTTGCATAATACTCCTTTCCAATTGGATCAGGCACATAATTCCAACCATTTAAAACTTTAAAAATTGAGAAATACCTAATAATATTTCCATATTCGCGGTAAAGAACTTTATTGTTAAAATATTCCAATGAACTGGAAACTGCAAAGCTTCTAACTTCGGGGTTGGTATAATTAATAGTTTTTTTAATTTCAGATGCATTTCTTATTGTCATTTTAGTTTCCTTGAAAAATGGTATTTCAACCGGATTGGATTCCATATAAGTAATTAGATCAGAATATTCATGTATGATTTCTGTGAAGCCATAGCTTCCCCTTATTTGATTAACAATTAAAATTAAAAGAACTAAGATAAATATACTTATGAAAACATATCGAAAGTAGTATAAAATTAAGCTGACAAAAAGAAATATCAATAAAAAAGTTAAAACATGATCTATTCTAATATAAAGTGTTTCAT
>JAIPBB010000245.1 GCA_021739805.1 Saprospiraceae bacterium
AGACAAGTTTTAAAGTTTTTATCTTCTTATCTTTTCCATTAACCAAGTTGATTATCCAAGTCTGAATATTTATATTACCCTTAGCAATTTTGAAATATTCCTTTATTAGCTAACTTTTTATTAATTCTTCTTCGTTCGGATCTTTATCGACAATTATCTTAATGTGGTCTTTTTGTAATATTCTTAGCAATATGTGTAACCAATACTCATTATTTGCTTTTGAATGGTTTACCAGTTCTGGACATAACAAAAACTTACTCATATAATATCTTTTTACAAATTATTCATTATGAAAACTTCTGTATCATCAAGCACAGTTGAAAAGTTTTGAGGCCAGTTAAAATCACCTTTGTCTGATATTATTATTGGCTCTAATTTTGAACTACCAAGTTCGTTATTTGATGAAAGGAAATAAAGATTGATTTCATCAGCTTTTACTTCTTTTTCAGCAATTTTCCTTCTAAGTCTATGAAGTAAATATTCACTATGGGTTTCTATGATAAAATGTTTTCTTCCTTTTTTTGAAAATTTTATATTTTCTATCAAAAAATCCACTAAATCACCTTGCATTTTTGGGTGTAAATGAATTTCTGGATGTTCAATAATATTAATAGATCCAGGTTTTGATTCAAGAATTCTAACTAATACAGGTAAAACTTCAGATATGCCTGAACCTAAACCATTAATATTTTGAATTAGGCCTTGATGCTTAATTTTAAGTTCAGTTTCATTGTTTGTTTTCTGAACAATTAATTCATAGTCTTCTCCCTTTTGAAACCATTGATTAATTTTATCAACATAGCTTGGATTATCAGCTAAAATGTCAATAATTTTATCTGCATCTACTGTGTAAATGTCAGAGTCACCTAAATAAAAATTATATGATTCCTTACTAAATTCTCTTATTGGCGGTATGTAATTTATAAATTCATTTTCAATTTTGTTTTTAAGATTTCTATAGGCTTGATGGATTATTAGGAAGAAGAAGTCAATAAAAAAAGATTTGCTTTTTGAAAGATCAAATTCTTCTAATTTGAAATATTGTAAGTTTAATCTGTCCGAAATCACACAATTAATATTTGATTTATACTTGTGAAGTAAATTAGTTTCGTCATAGTCACTACTGATATCGTAATAAGTTCTATTATTCTTTTTCGTTAATGAAAATTCGATAAGCATTCTTCTTCCAGTCTTGACGATAATTTTATCAATCACAACAAACCTTCCTTCTCTATTTGCTAATTTAAATGTTAGTTTAAGAGTTTGATCCTTAATCTTACCCAGCCTAAACAATAATTCAAGGCTATCATTTATCTCATCATTGTTTTTGAGTTTCGGATAGAAAATTCCAATCTTATTTATTAATTTTTGAAAAAAATCAATTGTGACATCATTCTGTTTGATAAATTCAAATTCATCATGTAGAATAATATTTACTCTACTATCCATTCTCTTGATTATATCTATAATCAATTCTAAAACTTGTCTTGGAAATTTCTCAAAATCATTATGCAATACAAATTCAAAGGATAGGTCGATCAACTTGCTGATATCTAAATTCCGGAATAGACTTTTTGAATCTTGAATCTGATTCTTGTCAAATTGCAAAACTGACTTTCTAACATTTCCATGGGAAATTGATTGGCTAAATAGTAATAATACTCGATTCAATGAACTTTTCCCCACACTATTTGGCCCCAGAAGAATAGTAATAGGCTTAATTTCTACTTCAGCAGATTTGAAAGCTTTCCAGTTCTCGCATGAAAAATTTGTTAATTCCATAGTCTTATTATTTTGTTATTTATTAAACGTTTAATATACCTTCTACCACAACGACAGTCAACGAGCGATATTTTTGCATTAGCCACTGTAGTTGTTATTTCTAAATCGCACAATGTCTTTTTATTAGCTTTTTAATATTTAATATTATTAAGTAAGTTTTAATTTAATATCAATAAACTTGTATGTCAATAATTCAATTTAATTTATATTGAGTATCAAATATAAAAAAAATTAACAATCACAAAACATTTCTTTAGTTTTATTATGCAATTATCTTAAATGCATGAAAACACTAAGGATTCGTTAAATAAATATTTTCTTATTAGATATAAATTAACCCATTTTATTCAAATTTAAAACAAATATTTTCCCATTTCTAATCAGTTTTTAATGCAATTCTGGTCTATTATCTTAAATTATTACTCACTATTCCATCAAAATAAATCATGTTTCGACAAATTGAAGCTTAATGCTCATTATCGATAATCTGCTACCCAACCAACATCAGATGATTGGATTCGTGCAGCAAGATTATAAAAGCCGGAAAACTGGAAGAATTTAAGAAAATGGATGGTACTCCGATGTGGAGGGAGGTTGATGATGATGAATATAACCAATTACACTACAAATTAAAAGAATACATAATGAATATGTAGTGGTAGGCGAGAATATTCCATATTGCTAATCTTGATGTTTCTTTATTCCTGTTAGTATTTTATTATACCTGTAAATGTCTGCAACTACTAGAAACATTGTGAAGGATGCAGGAATATTCCAGACGTAACTTCTGGAAGCTTTTCTATTAATGTATTCAACTGTCCAATGTTTCTATTTGACTTCGTTTTGGCTGTAATGAAACTGTCCTAATTTCTATTGAAATTCCGGTGTATTTCTATTTTGCTGTTAATTGTTTCTAAATTCCTGTATATTTTCTGTAGTATTTCTGCTTGAGTTTGAAATTGCTGTAAATAATATCAATGAATGCTATTATGTGAAGGAAGAAGTGGGTGACGAAAATATTCCATATTGCTAATCTGGATGTTTCTTTATTCCTGTTAATAATTTATTACACCTATAAATGTCCGAAACTGCTAGAAGCATAAGGAAGGAGGCGGGAATATTCCAAATGTGATTTCAGGAAGTTTTTTTATTCCTGCTATTTAAATTTACAAGAGTTCCTGGATATTTACGTCTTTAATAAATAAATCTAAAGATAATAGTAAATTGAAAAAACCGTATGTAAATTTGTAGGTAAAAATAAAAAAACCTGTATATTAATCTAATATACAGGTAATTATAAATGTTTTTAGTGCCCAGAACAAGATTCGAACTTGCACACCGTTACCGGCACCAGCCCCTCAAGCTGGCGTGTCTACCAATTTCACCACCTGGGCAATTGTGAGCTGCAAATTTACTAAATATTATCATAAGTGAAAATTTAAGTTAATTTTAAAATAGCTTTGAATTGTTTCAATTTAATTTCTAAGTTTGAAGAGAATTTTATTAATTTAAAAACTATGTTTTCAAAACAAGACCTACAACAATTCAAAGAAAAAGGAATTGAGCTTTCACAAATTGAAAGTCAGATTGATAACTTCAAAAAAGGCTTTCCTTTTGTAGATATAATTTCTCCGGCAACTCCCGGCAAAGGAATTAAACAGTTTGATAATGATGAAATAGCATCCTTAATTAAACTTTATAATGAGAAAATCAAAAATAGGAGAGTAGTGAAATTTGTTCCGGCTTCCGGTGCCGCAAGCCGAATGTTTAAACATTTATTTGAGTTCAGGGAGAATTACAAAGGAACAGCTCAGGATATTGCTGAACTGGAAAGCGATAAGGGTTTTAATTCAGTTTATAACTTTTTAAATCATTTGCAGGATTTTGCTTTTTATAATGATTTGAAAAATGTGATGCTAAATAACGGTCTTGATATTGAAAAGTGCTTCTCTGAAAAGGATTACAATTGCATTATTGATTATCTTCTGTTTGAAAAAGGGTTAAATTATTCTGAAAAACCAAAAGCTTTATTGAAATTTCATAAATATGCTGACCACAACCGAATGGCAATTGAAGAACATTTGGTTGAAGGTGCTAATTATTCCAGAGATGCTGATTCAAACGTTTATATTCATTTCACTGTGTCACCCGAACATCAGGAAAGTTTTATTGAAAATATTAATTTGGTAAAGCCTATTTATGAAGAAAAATTAGGTGTGAAATACAATATCATTTATTCGGTTCAAAAGCCTTCGACTGATACTATTGCCGTTGATATGAACAACAATCCATTTAGAAATAATGACGGAAGTATTTTATTTCGACCGGGCGGGCATGGAGCATTAATCGAAAATCTTAATGAAATTGATGCTGATATAATTTTTGTGAAAAACATTGACAATATTGTTCCTGATGGACTTCGGGATGAAACTTATAAATATAAAAAGCTGATTGGCGGATATTTATTAAAACTTCAACAACAAATTTTTTATTATTTGGAAATTCTGGGAAGTGGTAATATTTCAAATGAAGAGCTGGAAGAAATTATAGAATTTTGTGAAAATGTTTTATATGTGAAATGCGATTTCGATGGAATGGAAAGAATTGAAAAACTCGACTTTTTATACAATATTTTAAATCGTCCGTTGCGAGTTTGTGGTATGGTGAAAAATGAAGGAGAGCCGGGTGGGGGACCTTTCATAGTAAAAGACCAAAATGGAAATACATCGCTTCAAATAGTTGAATCATCACAAATTGATAGCAACAATCCTGAGCAAATGGCTTTTGTGAGTCAAGCTACTCATTTTAACCCGGTTGACCTGGTTTGTGCTGTGAAAGACATTGATGGAAAGAAATATAATCTTATGGATTTTGTTGACCCTTCAACAGGCTTTATTTCAAAAAAATCAAAAGATGGAAAAGATTTAAAAGCCCAGGAATTACCAGGTTTATGGAATGGAGCAATGGCTTTCTGGAACACAATTTTTGTGGATGTACCGATTATCACATTTAATCCGGTGAAAACTGTAAATGACCTATTGAGAGAGGAACATTGTTAAAAATTGGGTTGTAGGATTATCTTTGTATGTTGTTCATTGCTTGTTTCTTGATGCTTGTTGTTGCAATGCTTGATTTAAACACCTTTGCTAATTCACATTTGACATCTTCATTTGACTTAGATTTCGAGTTAATCACTTCACATCAACTTCAACACTAATTCCATTGTAGGCACAAAAAACGCCAAGTCCATTATTAATATTTGAATACACTAAAACAGCTTCAGAGAAAGGACTTTCAAAGTCACTGTTAAATACTGATTTGTGATATTTGTAATAATGTTCATCAACATTCAGTATATCAAATTGCAGTTTGTTTACTTTGCCTTCATAGAAGTAAAATTGATGGCTTATCCATTCACCTTGATTATTATCTGAAAATAATTCTTCGCCATATTCACTGTACAACTGTTCGTATATAGTATCACCGGGAGCATTTGCGAATTTGTTATAAGCAAAAATCCTGTAATAATTATCTTCTCCGGCTATATCTTTAAACCTTGTTTTAACTACATTTTGACCCTTTTGATTATTAACATCATATTCGATTGAAGTAATTTCAAAAGTTGTAGGATGATTCGTCGGGACAGTGCAACTGGCATCACTTTTCATTCCGTTTGGGGTTGAAACATTTAAAGTATAAGTTCCTCCTGCAACAATCGCAAAGTTTGTTGCACTTATAAAATAATATCCTTTTGATGAATTAAAAACTAATGTTTTAGTATTTGTCCCATCTGAAATTATTACTGAAGCATTGCTGATTGGTGGAAATTCATAGCTATTATTGTTTGATTCACCAAATACAGGTTTTGACTCACTAACATAAACTTTTATCTCTTTATCCTGGGGCGAAATAAATGACTGAACTACAAGTTTAGGTTCAATTTCAGGTAAATCAACATTTGTAACTGTTTTTTCACATGATGTTAAAACCAAAATTATCAAAGTTAAAATTGGAATATATTTTTTTATTGCTTTCATGGTTTTATCTATTGTTTTTTTAGTTCTATGTTTATTATATCATTACATCATTCTATCATTACATCATTAAAATTTAAGTGAATAAGTCAGTGATGGCAAAATGGGGAATATTGAGACCTGTTTTAATTCTGTTCGGATGGTGTCATCATCAATATAGTAAAAGAAAGGATTTTGTCGGTTATAAAGATTATAAACGCTAAATTCAAAAGTGTGAGTAAATTTTTTAATTTTTTTATGATATTGAATTCCAATGTCCATACGGTGATAAGGTGCCATTCTGGAACCATTTTTCTCCCCGTAGTCAGTTGTGGATTGAAAATAATCACCACCGAATTTATTATAATCATGACCATTATGTGTAACAGCGCTAAATGTTGCCTGTGGCAAAGTAATAGCATTGCCTGTTCCATAAACCCATGTGCCGGATAAAGTGAACTTTTCATTTATTTTGTAAACTTCAACCACCGAAATGTCGTGTCTTCTGTCGTATCTCGCATAATATTTTTCTCCGAAATTCAACTCATCAAACTGAAGTTGAGTCCATGAAAGTGTGTAACCAATCCAGCCGGAGAATTTACCGTACTTTCTTTGAAGCAAAATTTCCGCACCATAGGACCAACCTTGTCCGGAAGTAATATTATCTTCCCATGAAAATTCTTGTGTTGAAGTCGGGTCTTCGATATATAAAAAGCTTGCACCCTCTTTATATCCGATAATATCATCCATTTTTTTATAATAACCTTCTAAAGAAAGGCTAAGATTTTTTCCAGTGAAATCTTTTGCAAAACCAAGAGCCACCTGCTGCGATTGTTGTGGTTTTATATTGTCAGTCGAAGGAACCCAAAGGTCGGTGGGCAATCCAATTCCTGTGTTGCTTAGTAAATGAATATATTGATTCATAATTGCATAGGATGCTTTCATTGAAATATCTTCGGCAAGTTTGTAGCTGGCTGAAAAACGTGGTTCAGGATTAATATAATGTTCTTTTTTGTTAATAAAATGACTTAACCTAAATCCTGCATTTATCTTCAATTTCGTTTTAATTTTAAATTCATCTTCCACATAAATTCCTGATTCCATAGATTCAATTTTTTTTGCGTTTGATTCGAATTCATCAAGTGATGGAGCGTCAATAACAACGGCACTTGGTGTGAAAACGTGTCGTGTTGATATTATTCCCATCCTGATTATATGGTCAGGATTCGGATGATACTGAAGGTCGTATTTCAATGAAATGTCTTGTATTCCGGAATAATATTTCAATTTGAAATAATCATCATCCGAATCAATTTCTTCATCATAAATTTGAAGTTTATATTTGCTGTAAATCAAGGATGTATTAGCAAAAAGTTTGTTGTTAAAAAGGTGATTCCATCTTGCAGTGGCTGTTTGATTTTGCCAAAAAAGTCCTGCATTCATTTCACCATAACTGTCCTTTTGTTTTATATAAAACTTATCACGACCGAAATATCCACTTAAATAAAGTTTGTTTTTTCTTCCAAAATCATAGTTTACTTTGGCGTTTAAATCATAAAAATAATATCCTCCTTTGCCATTTTCAAGATTCATAAAGGGTTGTAATAAAACGTCAATATAAGTTCGGCGTGCGGAAACAAGAAAGGATGCTTTATCTTTCACGATTGGACCTTCAAGGGTCAACCTTGATGAGATAATTCCAATACCTGCTTCTCCCGAAAATTTCTCTTTGTTTCCGTCCTTCATATTCATTTCAATTACAGATGATAGTCTTCCTCCATAACGTGCAGGAAAACCGCCCTTGGTTAATTCAATGCTTTTCAAAGCGTCTCCGTTAAAAACAGAAAAGAAACCAAACAAATGATTAGCGTTGTAAACTGTTGCATCATCAAGTATAATAAGGTTTTGGTCGGGTCCGCCACCACGGACATAAATTCCGCTGGAGCCTTCAGTTCCACTTTGAATTCCGGGCATTAGCTGAAGTGCTTTAAAAACATCTTTTTCGCCAAAAAGTGCAGGAATATTTTTTACCTGGTCAACAGGAAGGTCAATAATGCTCATTTGTACTACTTCGCTGATTTTCTCCTGCTTTTGTGCTGAAATTTCGACACCCTCCAAATCTAGACTTGATTCGAGTTGAATATTTAATTCTATATCTTTGCTTAAATCCAGTTCTTTTATAACAGCCTTATATCCAACGTAGGAGAAAATAAATTTATAATTCCCATTTGGAACAGTAATAGAATAAAATCCATAGTTATTGCTTACTGTTCCTGTTTTTAAGTCAGGCAAATAAATATTTACACCAATTAATAATTCGCCGCTTCCTTTTTCTTTAATATATCCACTAAGAGTATGTTTGTTTTGTGAAATCAAGGCTGGGATAACTATAAAAAATGAAATGATTATTA
>JAIPBB010000246.1 GCA_021739805.1 Saprospiraceae bacterium
AAGAATTACTTGAATATGGCGTTCCGGGAATTCATTATTTTACTATTGGTATTTCTGATAACATTCGGCAGATTGCGAAGGAAATCTTTTAGAAAACTTATTATCTCAATTAATTTTCCTAATATTGTGTTGAAATTAGAATTATGAGCCTTTACAATCAGATATTAGAAAAAAAAGACAAAAAGCAATTTGTTGTTTTAGTTGACCCCGACAAGCCTTCCATCAAGGAAACAGAACTTATTGCTAAATCTGCAGTAGATGCAAATGTTGATTTATTTTTTATAGGTGGCAGTTTGCTAACCACAAACAATCTGGATTTATGTATTAAGATTTTAAAAGATAACTCTGATATACCTGTTATTCTGTTTCCCGGAAACACTATGCAATTAAGCTCAAAAGCCGATGCAATTCTCTTTCTTTCATTGATTTCAGGGCGAAATCCTGAAATGTTAATCGGAAGACATGTTATTTCTGCACCTTACATTAAATTGGCGAATCTTGAAGTAATTTCAACCGGATATATGCTGATTGATAGTGGAAAACCAACTGCGGTTTCTTATATGAGTAGTTCGGTGCCAATTCCTGCAGATAAAGACGATATTGCTGCATGTACAGCAATGGCAGGTGAAATGCTCGGAATGAAAGTAATTTACATGGATGCAGGAAGCGGTGCATCAGAACAAATTTCAGATTCTATGATTTCAATGGTGAAGCAAAGCATAGATATTCCATTGATTATTGGCGGCGGCATTAGAACCCCGGAAATTGCTGTTAAGGCATGTAAAGCCGGAGCCGATATAGTTGTTGTTGGTAATGCCATTGAAAAGGAAAGTAATCTTATTAAAGAAATTTCGATGGCAATTCATGCCATATAGTGTCTGCTAAAAAACTCCAAATATCAAAAAACAAAAATCAAATAAATCCCAAATTCTAAAAGACAAAATACAAACAAAACCCAAACACAAAATTTAAAATGAAAAAACTTAATCTTATATTAATTTTTGCACTTATCTGTTTAACAACATCATTCGCACAAAAAAAGCTATTGCAAATTGATGATGCGATGAAAAATGCCAGTGTTTATCCTGCTTCAATGAATCAAATTCAATGGATGGGTGAAACGGATTATTTCACTTTTGTTGAAAAAAACAACTTATATCAACGAAAAGCAAGCCAAAGCTCAGACAAAAAAGTATATAAATTAGAAGAAATAAATAAAGCTCTCAATGAGTATGATTTGGAAGCACTTAAACGATTTCCACAAATAAATTGGGTGGAAAACAATGCTTTTCTATTTGATTATCAAAACAATATTTTCATCTATAATGTTGATTCAAAGGTTTTAAAAAAAGCAAACAGCTACCCTGAAAAAGCCGAGGGAGTTGAAATTGCTGACCACACAAATTTTATTGCTTACACAAAAGAAAACAATTTGTTTATCTCGATTAATGGTGAAGAAATAGCTGTTACTAATGACGAAAACACAGGAATAAAAAACGGGCAAACCGTTCACCGTTCGGAATTTGGAATTGAAGATGGAATTTTTTGGTCACCATCAGGAAAGCTACTTGCATTTTACCGAAAAGACGAAACTATTGTTACTGATTATCCACTGGTTGATATTGAATCCAGAGTTGCCAGTTTAGAAAATACAAAATATCCAATGGCAGGCGAAACAAACGAAGAAGTTACTGTTGGAATCTATTATCCTGAAAGCAAGAAAACCATATTTCTAAAAACCGGTGAACCAAAAACTCAGTATTTAACAAATGTTACATGGAGTCCTGATGAGAAACAAATTTACATTGCCGTTTTAAATCGCGACCAAAATCACATGAAATTAAACGTTTATGATTCACAAAATGGTGACTTCATTAAAACTCTTTTTGAAGAAAAAAACGAAAGATATGTTGAACCCGAACATGGACCGATTTTTCTTCCGGAAAATAATGATAAATTTTTATGGTATAGCGAAAGAGATGGTTGGAATCATCTTTACCTATACAACACCAAAGGAGAACTAATCAAACAACTTACAAAAGGAAATTGGCTTGTTACTGATTTTTTAGGTTTTGACAAAGGTGATGAAAATGCATATTTCATGTCAACTATTGCAAGTCCAATTGAAGATCATCTTTGTTCAGTTAATCTGAAAAGTAGTAAAATAAATAAAATAACAAGCAAAACAGGTACTCATAATATCTTGCTGAGTGTTGACAAAAAATATGCAATTGATATTTACAGTAGTACAACAGTCGCAAGAGAATATTTGCTTTTAGACAATAAAGGAAAAGTTATACAAACACTTCAGGAAAATGTTGACCCATTAAAGGATTACAATTTGGGGAAAACAGAAATTTTCACAATTAAAGCAGAAGATGGAACCGAGCTTTATTGTCGAATGATAAAACCAATGAATTTTGATGCGAAGAAAAAATATCCCGTTTTGGTTTATGTTTATGGCGGACCACATGCACAAATGATTACCGATTCGTGGCTTGGTGGTGCAGGACTTTGGCTAAATTATATGGCTCAACAGGGTTATTTAATCTGGACTTTGGACAATCGTGGCTCAGCTAACCGTGGTTTTGAGTTTGAAAGTTGTATTCACAGAAATTTAGGAACTTTGGAAGTTGAAGACCAAATGGCTGGAGTTGAATATTTAAAAACACTTCCTTATGTTGATGCTAAAAGAATTGGTGTTGACGGTTGGAGTTATGGCGGTTTTATGACAATTTCATTAATGCTGAAAAATCCGGGAGTTTTTAAAGTCGGTTGTGCCGGTGGTCCTGTGATTGATTGGAAATGGTATGAAATTATGTATGGCGAAAGATATATGGACACCCCACAGGACAATCCTGATGGATATAAAAATGCTTCTCTTTTAAACTATGTTGACAAACTCGACGGACGTCTTTTATTAATTCACGGAACTATGGATCCGACTGTGGTTTGGCAAAATAGCCTTGCATTCATAAAAAAATGTGTTGATGAAGAAAAATTAGTTGATTATTTTGTTTATCCCGGACACGAACATAATGTAAGGGGAATGGACAGAGTCCATCTTTGGAGAAAAATTGAGCAGTATTTTGATGATAATTTGAAGTAGGATTAAATATTAATACCTTCAAGCCACCTTTGAAATAAGACATCATATACGCTATAAAATAATTTTCCACTTTCATCATATTGCTGATAGATTAGCTCTTTTGTTTGCAAAGCTTCCACTGATCTTAATACCGTAGCAGAGCCTCCCAAACCATACTTTAGAATAAAATCTTTTGAAGTAATTGAAGTAACATTCCCTTCTGTAGCAATAGCTTTAAGTAAAATCCATTGTGGCTTAGTTAACATATCACGGTAAGTGAAAAATACATATTCTTGCTCTTTGATTAATTTTATAGCTTCATTCTGCCAAATGCTGCTTGTTACCTTACTCTTTGAATTTATATAAACTCTGTTACATAACAATTGAACATAATATGTGTGTAGATTCGTCCAATTTAGTATTTCTGATGCAACTTTTTCATCGATTTTCTTTTTATTAGAAGAGAATTTTTCAATAATAAATTCTTGATATTTATCGAACTGAATTTTATCAAGACTTAAAAACAACGTACTTCTATAAAAAGGTTTTGAAGGATTGGAGAACAAATCACTCATAATATGTTGCTGACTTCCTGAAAAAACAAATACAACATTTTGTAATTTTTGAATTATTGTTCGCAAGAAAACATCACAATTTTTTTCAGGATAATCAATAATCCTTTGAAATTCATCAATGGAAATTAAAACAGGCTTTTTTTGATTATCAAGAAAATTCAACAATCCTTCAATTTGATTTTTGCTTTCATTAATATCAATATTAAACGAAACATTAGGTTGCCCGGATAATGGGTCAAAGGATAAAACTGGTCTTAATGATTTAATAAAAGTCCAGATTTTACTTCCCACACTAGATTTTTCTGGGACTGAGCGAATAATTGAAGTTGCCAAATAATTTAAAAAATCATTTACATTCTCAGTTGGTAAGATGTCTAAATAAATGCAAATCCACTCATCTGAAATACTGTTTTGCAAATGTTTAATCAAACTTGTCTTGCCTATTCTTCTAATTGCCGTTAATGTTGTTGATTGCTTACCTTGAATATTACTAAGAAGGGTTTGCGTTTCATTTTCCCTATCGCAAAAATAATCAGGCCCAAAATAACCGGTCGTTGGAAATGGTGTTGATGGCTTTTTCATCTCTTAAACTTTTAATAAACATTATTGAAACGCAAGTTACAAATTGTAAGTTACAAATTGTAACATAATATTAATTTTTTTAGTGTTTATTTAGCACCTAATCAATGTAAAAGGAATTAACAGAGTAAATATATGAAAAAATAAAGCAGATTTTTGATGATAATTTGATTAGGTTTTATGATTTTTTATTAAAATATTGATTAATGATTAACGATTTTAGAAGTTTTGATGATACTTCTGAAATCAAAAATCGTTAATCCCGACCGGCAGGCAGGCTTGTTCTTAAATTATATTTAGTTCCATCCTCAGCTTACAAATTGCAGCTTACAAATTGCAACTTGCAAAATGTAATATAAAATAACATTATAATCTCATCCCCACACCAAAGCTTATTTGAGATGTAAATTGCTTTGTATCTGTTGGTGTTATGCTATCGTAATAATATGTAAATAATGAGAAAATACTTATTTTTTCAAATACCTTTAAGTCTAATTTGAATTGTTCGAGTAATGTATAATTATTAAAATCAGTATAAAGTGGCTGAAAATAAGTTGTATTGATTATTTCCATTTTACTTTTTAGAATGCTTGCAGAAATTGATAAGTACGAACTGTTTCTGTGGTTATAATAGCTGTCATTTAATGTATCACTACTTTCAATTTCGTACATATATGAATTTCCAATATAAAGTCTTATATTATGGTTTAAAATCAATTTAAGTCTTAAACCACCTCCAAATAAACTCCTACTGTTCACATCTAACAATGAATTATTTTGCTGTTGGATAAATGTTTCTATTAGAAAAGAATTTGTTATTTGATAATTATATCGAATGTGTAGAAGCCAGTTATTAATGAAATCCTGATCATTAGATCTGATTAAACTATAGTCGAAAAGAAAGAAATATATATTTTGAAGATCTTTTGATTTTAGTTGTGAAGACAAATTGTTTTTTATTTGAAAAATATAATCTCCATTATTATTGTTATAGCTCGAAGAAAGGTCTTCTCTTAAAACAAACCTTAATGAGTCTGACTGCATTCTTTTCGACTCAATATTTATAGTTTGTGCATTACCAAATCCAAATAAAAAAAATAAGAATATTGTAAGAGTTAAATTTTTCATATTAGTTATTTGCAAAACGCAAGTTACAAATTGTAACATAATTTTATTTTTTTTATTCTGCTAATTTTGTTGATTTTTACCATCTCGACAGCAATTAATGATTTTTGATTTATAATGTTACTTCCGAAATCACTTATAATGGGGAAATCTGTTCCAGCTCTAATATTAATGAAGGCCCTTCTAAATTTTCTTCATCAGCATAAATGTATCCTATTTCCAAAAATACACGATCTAATTCAAAGTTCCAATTTGGTTTTGTTTTAGATATGGAACGTTGAAGCTTGTACAATTCTTTAGGTTTCATTTTGTGAATAGAATCAGTATCTTCTGATTGATCGATTATTTTAGCCAAAAGTTTTAATACTTCTTTCTTTTTTGGTTTTATTCCTTCTGTTTTTTGAAGTGTAATATGACCGTCTATACTTCTAGTAGGACTAAGTGTTTCTGTTTGAGAATAGACCAATTCCAAAGGTGGGGAAATTTCATTTCTAACAATAACCTTATATTGTTTTTTAACTGTTACTTCTATTGTATCTGAGCCGGTGTAAGTAAAACCTGAATTAAAAAGTTTATAAACTCCTGTTGAACGCAATATAGCAGTATCTTCAATATCATACAAATTATGATGCATATCTTCACTCAAATCAATTATCGGGACTGAACTAAAATCTACATTACGAATCAGATACACTCTAATATTCGGGAATATAAATTCTCCATCCAAATAATGCAAAGTGGACTTTTTTTCCTGAGCCATTAAGCCAATGCTTGATAATATTAGTAGAAATGTTAAGAATTTTTTCATAAGCCAAAAGTAGTATTTAATTTTAATTTCGGTTTTTGTTCTTATGCAAATAAAATCCTACTAACTACAAGCTGGATTAGTGTGGTAGTTAGCATTCTTGAAAAAAGATTGAAACGTTTTTTGATGATTATTTGAAGTGGAAACCTTTTGAATAATGAATATCGATTAACGATTGCAGATTTTTGATTTGTTGGTTAATTATCAACTTCGTAAATCAAAAATCGTTAATCCTTGTTCATAAATCTTTAAGAGAATATCCAATAAGAAATAACGAATAATAAATGTAGAAATAACTGCTACTTGAAACATTTCATAATTCGTTATTCATTATTATGTATTCATTATTCTTTAATTGTTACAAAATGTAACTTATTTTCTATTTATTTTATTATTACGTCCCTACGGGACTTAGAATTCTTAGTGCTTCTTAGTTTTACAAATATTAAGCTCCTACGGAGCTATCTCAAGAATCAACCAACAGAGCAATCTCAAGATATAAACCATTAAGATTAATTGAAAGATTTGTCCCGTTAGGGACATAATATTTGTAAAATAAATCACTCCCAAACAAATAAAGTCCCGTAGGGACGATATATTTTTAAAATTAAAATTCTAAGAAGCTTACTCAACTAATCTTTTATATCGCTCTGACATTAACTCAAGATATTTATCTCTCATTTCTTTTGACAGGAAAGAATTCTCAATCAAACTTTCAAGAAGATGATTTTTGTCTATAATATTTTGTATTTCAGATTGAATAGTTTTTTCTGTTAAAGCCAACTTTTCTTTTCCAAAATAATCGAATAAATGTTCTTTTGTTATTTTTCGTTTTTTTCCTGCAAGCGGTAAAGCCAATTCTTCAGTAGCTTTTCCCATCGAAATAGTTGTATTAAGCAGGTCGTAAGCCGGACTTAGTTCCACCTTATTTTCATGCATTATCAAACTAAAATTCTTTAGGTGCATATCTTCGTTTCCGGTAAGAAAGCAAAAAAGCACCCTTCTGAATAATTTTCTTTTTTCAATAAGCGGAAAAGTACAATTATTTTCAATTACCGGAATTAGCTTTTCTATCGACCAATTGTATTTTGTTTCTCTTGTATTATTTGTTAATTGAGCGAAATCTTCAATATGTTTTTTCTTGTTTTTAGCATATCTGTCAAATCGCTTGATGAAATAACTCAGGCTTCCATCCTTCGAGTAAACTAAACCGCTTAAAGGAATTTCTATACCAAAAGAAGCAGCCATTTTCATGGTTAAATCTTCATTTTCTGGGACTTCTTTAAAAATATCACTTTGAGGTTTGATAATGAAAGTTCCTTTGCAATCAACAATTTCAAATGCTTTGTTTTTAACAGATAATTTTGCACTCAGCTTGGGCTGCACTCCCTGAACAGACATTTTAGCAGCCATGCCTGCAGCTTCTTGTCTTTGCTCTTGTGCAGTAAATGGTAAATCTTTAAGCTCAGTTAATCGCAAGGATAACTTTGCCAGACCTGATTGACTATATTTATCTTCGCATAATTTATATGTAATAGGGCATCTATTCATCTTCAGAATTGAATTCTTCTACAGTAACAGCACCAACCAAATCCTGACCTGTAACTAGTATTTGTTTAAAATAATCCGTTTTATCAATCTTATAAATTTTTAGCAATCCTTCCAATTGAATTCCCTCAGGTAATAAGCCATCGAAAAAAGGTGGAAAGGACTCAAATTCATAAGCCTTATTACTTACAGGCATTGTTAGAGAAATAGGAGAACCTTTATAATCATCATCATATTGAAAAACATAATGATTCCTATTGTTTTCAATTAGAACTCCTGCCCTAATGTCATGTATTTTCACTAATGCTTTTCTCATATTCTTCCATTAAAGGGCTTTGAAACTTTATGTCAATATTTAGTGCTTTAAGAATTGTAATTATGGTTTGCCATTTAACAGTGGTTTTTCCTTTTTCTAAATCGTAAATTACTGTTTTCCCAACACCTG
>JAIPBB010000247.1 GCA_021739805.1 Saprospiraceae bacterium
TTGCTTTTGATAAATCAGCTTTCAACTGCTCTATCATTTCTTCAGTTACTTCCATTTGTGTAATCCTTCTATTGATTAAAGAAATTGTTAAAAATAATCGACCTTTTCAAGATCGATTTTTGCGAAGCTAAGTTGCGTTGCGTTCCGCTACGCTGCACGCAACTTAGCTTCAGCAGTTCCTTTAACCATTTACACAAATGTTTTTACGCTACCTAATCATATTAAAATATTATACCTTCTCTTTTGCCTGAAGGGATAAAATCTTTGTACCAAGCACATTCTTTTACAATTTTATTCCACTTATTTAGAAGATCGATTTCTCTAATATTTAAAGGTTTATATTTATTTCTATAAAAAGTTGGGTAGAAATCATAATCATTTTTATCATTTTTTAAATCTGCTAATATTCTTTTAACAAAGATCGACACATCATAATTATCTTCGACCCAAGGTCTTCCTTTAACAGCATGTTCTTTTCTAAACTCCCAATTACTAATCACATCATTTAATTTCACTTCTAAAGTTTCAGGATTTACATCTATTATTGGACACTTATCAGGCGTTTTTTGATCATAGACTTCATTCATATTTGACATTACTATTGTACCGGAAGCCAAAGCTTCTCTCTCTTGTTTACCGCCACCAGGACATAATAATTGTCCAACTAAAATATCAGCTTCAGTATATTTTTTTTTAACTTCTTCATATGGTAAGTCTTGAATCAATTCAAAGGAAAAATTTTTATTATATCTTTGTATTTTATTAATGACATCTAAAACATATTTTGTTCCTTTAAAAAAAGATAATGACGGGGCATGAATTACTTTGGGAATTTGTTTTTGAAATGAATTTTCATTAAAATCATTTATAACTATAGGGTATCGAAACAAATTATATGGTTTTAAAGCAATCTGGGCTTGATTAGGAATACTATAGATGATATCACTATATTTTTCAGCCGTCCGAAGAAACAATAATTTTCTATTCAAAGTTTCAATATCCTCTGCATAGTTTTCATATTCTATGTGAAACATATTGGGGTAAGTATCAAACTCTTGTTCCATTGCTCCTTTCCATCTAACATCACTTCCTACAAAAATATTTACAATTTTTTTATTCTTTTTGTGTAAGTATTCAATATCTCGATAATCAGGATAAAATGTTGCCCACATAAATACAAATAAATCACAATACTTAACTGCATGTTTTAGCAATTTATATCTGTTGTATTTATAGTGCAAAATATTATTAAGATTTTCTATTTTGTTTGGTTTTGAATTAGTGGTTTCATTGTATAAAACAAAATCATAGTCTAGATTACTTCTATTTTTATGGACAGCTGTAATAGTTTCAATGTTATTTTTATTAAACCCATACTGCAAATCTTGTATTTGAAATGCAATATCATGTAAACCGATAAACACTTTTTTTATTTTATTTTTCATTTGCTTTTAAAATAAATTCTTTAATTCCAAAATCTATTGATCTAAAATTAGAATAATTCAGATGTTTTTTTAACTTATTATTATCACCAATTAAATAGTTTGGTTTATCCGTAGTAGTAGTAACATCAACACTTTTATTCATAAGATTACATATTAAATCAACAATTTGCTTTAAATTAATTATTTGATCACCACAAACATTTAGTATGCTTGGATTAGAATCACTTTTATATGATAATAGCTTTCTTATAATATTTACTACATCCGAGATATAAATTGGAGTATAAACTAATCCTTTTTTGCTAGCTAATGTAATTTTTTCTGAATTATTGATTCTATTATATATGTCCGGAATCAACATTGATTTTTGACCTGGTCCATAAACTCCAAAAAATCTCAAAATGAAGACCTCAAAAAATGATGCATACTGTGTTACGAGCAATTCAGCAGCATATTTTGTTGCAGTGTACATAGAATTTAGTTGAATTTCTGCATCTTCACTTACTTTGCTTTCTGATCGTTTGTAAATACTACCAGTAGAGGCAAAAACAAATTTTTTAATTTTAAATTTATAAGCCAAGTCCAAAAGATTAACTGTAGATTTTATATTAACATTTGTCATATCTACAGCGCCATCTGGGAATAATTTATAGTTAACAGATTGTGCAAGATGAATAATAACATCTATTCGAAACTTTGTAAATATTTCCTCGATATTATTATTAGATAGATCATTCATTATGAAATGAAAATTTTTATTATTGCTTGATACAGGTTTTTTTAAATCTGATCCTATAATAGTATAATTTTCAAATAGTAGATTAGAAATTAGATGAGAACCAATAAATCCAGAAGAGCCAGAAATAAAAATATTCATTTTATATTAAAATATCCCCTTTTTTTACAATCCCATCATATTTAGTAACAATCAGGAGTCCTGATCTACAATTAACAATAAAATTATTATCTTCAAATATCTCAACTACTTCACCATATTTTTTCCCATAGTAACTTATCCTTGTATCAAAAGGTCTAGCTTCCCATATATTTATCCTTACGCTATTATTAAAACAAAATGCACCTGGATATGGAAATGTAAGTGCACGAATAAAATTATAGATTTTTTCATGACTTAGCTCCCAATTAATTTTTCCATCAGCAGGCGTACGTTTTGGATAATAAGTTGATTCACCTATTTGAGGTATTTTTATCGTATTAATTTTATCCAAATTTTCCAAAGCATTTAGAAGCATTTTTTTGGTAACTATAGAAATTTTTTTGTATAAAGTCTCACAAGTATCATGTTCATTTATATCAAACATTTCATAATCAATAATATCTCCATTATCAGCTTCCGGTTTCATTTTAAATAAGTGAAGAATAAATCTTTTTTTCCCCTCAATTAATGACCAGTTAACTGGTGATCTACCTCTTCCCTCAGGGAGGAATTCCGAACTACCGTGTATTCCCAAACCACCATGTTTTAAAGTAAGTAGAATTTCATTAGGTATTAATCTTTGCCAACCACCTAAGATTAACACTTCAAATTTATTTTTTTTGAAGTAATTTAAACACTCTTCAGATTTCATTGAATATTTATCTGGATAATAAACAGGAATATTATATTTTTTAGCCAATTGTTCATAGTTATAATAACCAGAAACATTATTTTTTTTTGCTTGTTCAGGAGTTAAACACACTAATTGAGAAATTGTTATATTATTCTCAATTAAATATTCTAGAACATTAACTCCAAATTTGCAGCATGCAAGCATAATAATTTTTTTATCACTCATATTATCACCAATCTATATTTTCTCTATTATATTTCTTAAGATGGTTGTCATATAAATCTTTAAGACGTGATGCATTATCATCAATACATTTAAAGATTCTTCGTCTCGGAGGTATTGGTTCATTGTGCCAGAGAACTGGATGAGTAAGAACCTGAAGTTGTGGATATTTTTTAGAATCAAGAACATCTTGTAATCTTTCAAAGCGCCAATAACCATTTGAATCAGAACAATACTTTATTTTTTTCTGAAATAAATTAGAGTAAACATTAATCATTCCAGCATATTTATCTTTCATATGAGAAAGAATAAAAGGATTAGTATTATGAAATGAAAATACTTTTACTTCTTTGTTGAAAAAGAATTCTAAAACTTCTTTTTCCTTTAGCAAATAGTATAGCAATTCTTTTTCAGTTTTAATGTTATAATAATGTACATCAAAATGTAATCCAAGTGCATGATCCATTGATAATATTTCTTTTATTATATCACTATATTCTAATTCAATAAAATTATAATGTTCATTATGCAAATGAATAAAATAGGTGGCAGATATATAAAATTTTTTTTCAATCTTAGAAAAAATTAAAGCATTTTCTAATGAATAATCTACATCATGACGCCATAATATAAAGTTGTCCTTTATATCGAAATTAGTAAAATAACTGAATTTGTAGTTTTGTTTAGCCTTAGTTAAAAGGCTTTCATAATTAATAAAAGTAAAGTCACTAAATAAGTATTTTTCTGAATTTTTCATATTATTTATAAAATGTTTTTAGCCACCATTCAAAATTAAGTAGAGACCAAATTAATAATCTTCTATTATTTCCACCTTCAAAATGTTCATTCATTAGCTCATTAATTTTTTTCGGCTGTAAATAATTATAAATTAACGCACTTTTATCCATTAGTAGTGCTTTGATATAATCTATACTTTCACCCTTAAACCAACTTGCATCAGGTGCGGAAAAACCTTGCTTAATACCATTTGCATAATCTCTCGGAACATATTTAGTAAGTGCATTTCTTAAAATTATTTTGCCGTCGTTGGTCTTCTCAAAATACTTACTCGATTTTGGTCCCGGTTCATTTTCATTAATTCTAATAATATCTGTTAGATTTTTCAACTTAAGATTTACAGGTAACTTCATTGCAAAATCGACAAGATCATTATCAAGAAATGGAACACGAGATTCAAGAGAGTGTGCCATTGAAAGTTTATCATCAACTAATAAAAGACCGTGGAGAAATGTCTTTGACTCAAAATAAAGCGAATGATTAACGTATTCCTCAGGAGAGTGTATATCAGTAATTTCATAATCGAATACTTTCCTAAAAACATCCCTTGTTTGATAATTCAAAATTTCCGGATAGATATCAGAATTGTAAAAATCGGGTTTAAACCTATCAGGTATCAAACGAAGCCAATATTTATAATACTTTTCAATATAATGTTCAAAATCATCGTTTATCACGGCACGGTAGTAGCGCCAAGGGTAACCCGCAAAAAGTTCGTCTCCACCAGCTCCAGAAAGTACCACTTTCACAAACTTACTAGCTAGTCGGGAAACATAATAGTTTGGATATGATTGCCCTACTCTAGGGTCTTCTAAATGCCAGATTAATTCCGGCATAACTCTTTCCATATCACCAGCTTTTAATACCACTTCGTAATGCTCTGTTTTATAAAGATTTGAAAGAAATTCAGATTTTCCCCTCTCATCGAATGCTAATTCTAAACCTGATGCAGAAGATAGATCAAATCCTGCAGTAAAAGTTTTTAAATTTGTAAAATTGTTCGCGGCTACACAGGTGATTGCTCCAGAATCGATTCCACCACTTAAATAAGACCCTACTTCAACATCACTGATAAGCTGCCGATTGACGGCCTGTTCAAATAACCGATTCAATTCTTCCAAAGCTTCAGTTTCATCAATCGAATTATCTTCTTGAAAGTTATAGTCCCAATATTTATCCATCTTGAAAGAATTTTGATCTGCCAATTTAATTGAAATTGTATGTGCAGCAGGAAGGAGCTTAATCTCATTAAATAAAGTAAGGTCTGAAAAAATATTTTGGAATGAGAAATATTCATTGAGAGCGGGAATTGAAACATCAACAGAGACCATGGGGTGCTGTAAAATTGCTTTAATTTCGGAACCGAATAAAAATGTACCATTTTTATAATAGTAATAAAGTGGTTTTATACCATATCTGTCTCTAGCTATAAAAAGTTTATTTTTAAGTTTATCCCAGATTGCAAAAGCAAACATCCCGTTAAACTTATGAACGCAATCTTTTCCCCATTCTCGGTAAGATTTTAACACAACTTCAGAATCAGTTTTTGATCTAAAATGATAACCTTTTGCTTCTAATTCAATTCTAATATTCTGAAAATTATAGACTTCACCATTATAAGAAATAAAATAATTTCCATCTTCTGTCTGCATTGGCTGGTGACCTAGTGGTGATAGATCAATAATAGCTAACCGTCTATGACCAAAACCGATAAATGAGTCAGTCCAAAAACCTTCACCATCAGGACCACGATGCTTGATTACATCTGTCATTTTTTTTAGCGTGTTAATAGAAACGGGTGAACCGTTTACATTGAATATTCCTGTTATACCACACATTCTATTTATCCAAGATTTTTATCAATTCCATTATCAATTCTCCAATTAATTAGTGCTTCCAACCCTTCTTTAAGATTATACTTAAACTTAAAACCAATTTCATTTTCTGCTTTTTTTCTAGATCCGATTCTATTCTGAACAAATTGGCGGGCATCATCAGGTGCGTAAGGTTTATAATTTACTTTTAAGTCAGACTTCTTTAGCTCAAGAATTGTATTACATAGTTCGCGAATTGTTGTTTGGACTTCTGTACCCACATTATAATACCCAAAGCTAACATTTGAAGCTAATGATTCAACATTGGCTCGAGCAACATCTTCAACATATATAAAATCATAAGCTTGACTACCGTCACCATTAATTGTTGGTTGTTCACCGGTTTCAATTTTATTAAGCATAATTGGAACAACACCACTATATACAGCATGCTGATCCTGTCCAGGACCATAAACATTCATGTAACGCAACCCAATTACAGGTAGGTCATATCTATCGGAATATGCCGTACACATCGCTTCTCCGGCGATTTTGGTAGATCCATAGAAGTTTTTATTATTGAATGGGTGGTCCTCAGTCATAGGGACTTCAACTGCATCACCATAGACTGATGCAGAAGATGAGTAAACTAATTTTTTAATTTTATTTTTAACACAAGCTTCTAGCACATTAAAAGTACCTTCAATATTAACATGAAATGCCGTACGAGGGAAATCTTTACAGTGTAACAGCCACATTGCTGCAAGATGAATGACATAATCGACACCTTCCATAGCTTTGTTAAGAATATCAGTGTCGCGAATATCCCCCCCGAGTGGAAAAACGTAGCATCTCGAATCTTGCAATGAATTAGAAATATTCTCCATTTTACCTCGTGCAAAATTATCATATATAATAACTTCTTTAACATCTTCTTTAAGAAGTTCTGCAACAACAAATGAACCAATAAATCCAGCTCCACCAATCACTAATATTTTTTTGTCATTTAAATCATTCATTTAAATTCCTTAATTAACTTTATAGAAAACTATTTATATATCTGCTAAATACCACTCGGATGTTAATATCACTATTTATAAATCAAAATAAGGTAGTTTTCGATCAAAAAGACATTTTATTTGAATGAAAAATCGGAGAGGCAATTACCTAACATCAACAAACATTTTAAACATTGGCTAGTGCAATTCTTTACTTCATTCAGTTAGTATTTCTAATCCTAATTTTCTCATCTTTGCTTTTCTTCGCTATAGTTCAATCGCCCTATCTCCTTACATTCTGAACTTAGCACAAATAACTCCGAACCTCAAACCAAAGACCAAGCACTTTGAAACACACACTAACCCACCAACAAAGTCAAAACCGCCCCATAACTTTTCATTGGAATGTTAAACTCCATAATTTCTTCATTATCGCCTGTAAAGTTAAAATCGCCAGCAAACCAGGCTTCCGTCGGTACTTTATCTTCCTCTGGAAGATCTGAATAGTTTATGTTATTCTTAATTCGTTCTGCATAATCAAATGCGTAACTCAGTTTGTTCACTCTCTGCCCTTTTTCAACATATTGATATGGGAAATAATCATTTATAACCGACCAAGAAACAAAACCATTTTTACTCATAATCAAAGCTGTCGGTTCATCTGTCAATTCAACATATCTTATCGCCGAGGCTGAAATTGATACTTGAAACGAATTTGATAGTTCATTCAAGAACAAAGGTGAAATTTTATTCCCTACAATATATTCAGAAAATATGGTTTTAGGCATCAAAAATTCGGAAGCAAAATCATTTGCTCTTTTTTCCGATTTATCAATACTAGCAAAGGAAAGAATATCATCCATGGTACAAAATTTTATAGAATCTTTATCATTAACAAAATGTCCGAGTTCATGCGCAGCTACAAAATTTTTCTTTCCATTTTCTTTAATCTTTTTATCAACCGTCACAATCCCGGTGCCGTTATTATAAAGAATAAATCCCGCCAATCCATCAAGTTCTTTTTCTTCGAGAATTATATTTTCCGCGTTCAAAATCTCTTCAATTGTATATTCCGCTGGTCTGGTAATATTATATTTGCTAAGCATTTGCCGCGCGTTCATTATAGCGATGGGGTCACGTTGTATCATTGTTTGTCAGCGTAAAGCGTCCAGTCCGCCGCGCAGGGTGTTGCAGAGAGCTCTTTTTTGGCGGTCATAATCTTGCGTATTTTATTCAAACGTATAATTCAACCTTGGGATTTCATTACTATCCCACATGCAAT
>JAIPBB010000248.1 GCA_021739805.1 Saprospiraceae bacterium
CACTGAAGTGACTATACTTCGTTTGTTTATCTTAACCACCAACTGAAGTTGGTGGTTAATGAGATTAGTGTATGGAAGAAAATTATGCGATGCTGCCTATCCGATTAATTCCGGGGGGATGCCAGGTTTATAAAACATAAACTTGACATCTATCTACTCCAAAATAAATTCTGAACTTGAATTGTTTATATGGAATATCTATTAAAGATTGTGAGGCAGACTATGAAAACTTGTGTTGTATTGATAATATTTGTGATTTTTTCTGTTCCCCTAATTGCTGTCCAGAACTTCACTGTAAATGATGCTGATGATATCGCAGTCAGTGGTTATCAGGAAAGAAGCTTCACCGCACCTGGCTATCCATTGATAACTGTTTCACGGCAATTGTTTCCCGGCTGGGAATGGATTTCACTGAATGTTACTTTAGAAGATATGAGCCTTAATAATGTACTTGCCTCCCTGGAAGAAAGCGCTCAACACTGCAAAAGTCAAACACAAGCGTCCTTGTTTTATGATGATCTTGGCTGGTATGGTTCCATGATTTCTATCAATAACTTTGAATTATATCAAATTTCCCTGATTGAACCTGCTATCTGGGAAGTAACAGGTTTACCGGTAGACCCCCAATCCACTGTTTATCAGTTTTATCAGGGCTGGAACTTTATCTCATATTCGCCTCAAACTCCCGAAGAAATAAATTATGCTCTGGCAAACCTGGGAAATGACGGCAACACAATTCACAGTCAAACTGCTTTTGCTGACTATATTCCCGATGTGGGCTGGGTGGGAACCCTCAATACTCTGGAACCACTGGCGGGATACAAATTAGAAATCCAAAATGCTACTACTTTTACATTTCCCCTACCTTCTGACAACATTTTCACCGGCAGCGACCCTGAATGGATTCATGAATTTGATTATCGGGCTTATGAGTGTAATGGCACTATGGTACTTTCCACGGAAGACCATGTTCTCCCGGGTAAGATCTACGCCTTATGCAATGGAGAAATCCGAGGCTGCAGTGAAACCTTGATCTTAGACGATGTACTCGGCAGAAACTTCTATGTGCTAATGGTCTATGGCAACCCGTCTTCAGAAGAAGAATATACCCTTTTCTATCAATATCCAGATACAAAAACGATGTATGAACTTGACTACAGCTTCATCTTCCAGCCTGGTATGAAAGCCGGAAATTTCCTCTTCCCCATCATTATCACCCTGCCTGAAGAAGAACACTACGAACTGCCGGAATTTAATCACGAACTCACAATATTCCCCAATCCCTTCAATCCGGAAACAACTATAAACTTCAATTTAACTGTCCAGTCTAACATAAAACTGGATATCTATAACCTGAAAGGACAATTTGTAGAAACATTAGTAAATAGCACCCTGCCGGCAGGCACTCATACCTGCACCTGGAACCCGCAATCCACCAGCAGCGGCATCTACTTCCTGAAAGCTCAAATCAACGATCAACTTCAAATAAAGAAACTTACCCTGATAAAATAGAAAAAGGATATTACAGATTTCTTTTCTGCTCTTCAACACTAAAAGTCACACAGCATCTGCTCTGATTCCACATAATCCAAAGGATAATTAGTTATAAACAGCTCTTTACCATTTTGATTTGAATTTTCACTCACATTTCTCATCCCATAAGTTAAATTCCACTCATATATATTGGCAAAGGAAAATAATTCTTTTATATAAGCTGAATTGTCATAAGTTATCAGCCATTTATGTCCACAATCTCTGATAGTTTCCATAAATCTGATATGATCAAAACTCTTATGGAAACAACCATTTTTTCCATATAATGCTGATTTCTCTGCCGAATAATATGGTGGGTCTAAAAAAAGTAGCACTTTATCCCCAGGCGGATTAACTACTTCTCTATAATCAAAATTTGTAATTCTTACTCCTGATAACAATGTGGACATCTTCCGTACCCGATCAATGCTGGATTCAGTAAATCTCTTTTCAAATGCAGCATTGGAAAATCCCCCACTTTCAGTTGTCCCCGAAAAAGTTATGCGGTTAAATACAAAAAAAGCAGCAGCCTTCTTCAAGTTATCAAAACCTTTTATATTATCTATCAAGTAACGATGCAGCTTCTTTCCTTCATCAAATTCCCTTCGCCATTTCCACACCTGGCCTATTACGCCATCAATATCAGATTGACACTCATTCCAGAAATGATACAAGTTCTGATAAATATCATTAATCCAATACGTTCTCTGGGGATAAAATTGCTTTAAATAAATAAACAATGACCCTCCGCCCACAAATGGCTCCCGATATTCCCGAAATTCAGGCAGATAACTATTTATCTTTGTAACTGCCCGGCTCTTCCCTCCAGGATAACGCAATGGACTCTTTATCATTTATTTAACCCCTTTCAATCCTCAGAACTATATTGTTCTCTCTACATTCCTGATAAATCAGCTCTGTTAATTTGATCAATCTATCATTAAATACATTATAACTCATAAAGTTAACTAACTCTTCATCACTATTATCTGAAGTGACACTTCCTGTCAATTTTGACGATGTAAGCTTCAATACTGGTACTGACTTATAGACTTTGCTATCAACGCTAAGTTCTTCCAAATTACTATATAATATCATTTTAAGTAATCCATCTTTTATATCACTAATACTTGGTAATTTGGCATTTTTTGAATGTTTTGCCTCAATAAGATAGATAAAATTATCTCTAATCTCGATTTCATCTGTGGTAAAATAATATAACCCACCCAAGTAGTTAGATATATTGATTTTTGCTTTGGTGAGTGTTGTCAATACTTCTTTTTGTTGAATTGTCTGATATTCCCGAGACTGGGCACCTTTGGCTTTTAGTCTGGATGTAAGCATAAAGTTGTTTGCACCTGCCAGTATCTGGTCTTGAAACTTTTCAATTCCCTTCACATTATGAAAAGCTATATTGAGATTCTTTGATATCCGGTTATATGAATCCAATACGTTCACTATTAAACCTGGCAATGCTTGTTTTATCTCCTGCAGATTCCAGTGCAAAGGAGAGCTATGATAATTTGATATTTCAGAGATTTTGGCTTTTATATACTCATTATTCATTTTCTGATTTGTTATTTTATTTCCTTTGCTTCTATGCCTTTCAGCGTTTTCATAATAGCCTAAGATCACATAGACATCTAATAGACTCATGAGTGATATTGTGTCCCACTGGATAAAATCACGATCACCCTCGAGACCTTCATCTTTGATGATCGGTATCACTGTTATCTTACGGCTGCCATTAAGAGTATTATAAACTCTTTCGTATGGATATGACCTGGTGCGTTTGGGAGACACCCATTTTGAAATACTAACTGATACTCCATTATTTTTTATCATGCAGTATGATGGTATAGTATTAATATCAAAATCTGTAAAAGAAAACTCCGCACAGTTATTAATAAGAAAAGGTTTATATGTAATTCCAGTTATTTTAGCTGTGATTATCATACAATTTACTCCTTCTTTCCTCAATATCTTTGATATATTCTAAAGTAACACATTTATACTTACCAGCTAATCGATAGTCAACTTCCAAATCAGCTTTATCCTCTTCACTCTCAAAACCTGCTTTTTTTCTGATAGTATCTTCTAAATCTTTGATTATCTCTATTCCGATTGAATTTCTCCCTAGGTTCCGAGCCACTTTCATTGTTGTTCCACTTCCTAAAAAAGGATCTAATACCGTTTCTCCTACATAAGAAAATAGTTTGATTACCCGATAGGGCAATTCTTCTGGAAAGGAAGCAATACCCTTCTCTAAAGGTGATCCTGGCAGAACATTAGTTATCTCCCACAAGCTGCGAAACCATTTGTTTTCTTGAAACTCTCTCTTATCAATTTTTGACTTCTCTCTCGTTTCTTTATCAATAGATTTATAATCAAATTTACCCTTCTGAAAAATAATTAGGCTTTCCAGCAGGTTATCAGGATAGAAATACATTGGATATGGATTTTGCAGTAAAACTCCACTTCTCCGACTAATACGCATATAGCCATCTGGCTTCTTCCAGATAATCTTATCACGATAACGAAAACCACTTTGCTGCATTATGTGAATAGCATCTGCTACTATTGGATATTTTTGCCCATTTACCAGCATATCATCAATATTCAGCACAAAAATCCGACCATCATTGAGCACTCTGTACAATTCTTTTGCTACTTTTTGCAATACTCCCAAATATTGCCCATAACTGGTAAATAGATCATGATAATCAAAAGGAGCATTGAAATATGGAGGTGAAGTTACAATCAGATCAACTGAATTATCGAATATCTCACTCATATCCATACAGTTTCCAAATATAAGCCTATGCTTTGTACTCAAAATCTATCTCCTTGTGCACCTAATCCTAACTAAATATATTATCCAAGTATGCTCAGGAGTCAAGCGATAATTAACAACCTTAAGTTTCTCTGACATATCAATCACTTTTAGAGTACATTAGCTGTAATCAGAGTCCGTGATAATGTGTGCTGTGTTAGCCACATGAAGCTTACTATATAGACCAGAATTACAAGCACCTTGTAAATTAATATCCTAAAAGTTATATTCACCATTACAATCTCTGCTCACCAGGTACGGTTCGTAACATTATCACAGCTAATATACTTCAAAGGCTATTCTATACATCTATGTTCATTATTTTCATAAATCTGGTAGTAACTATCTGCCAACATTGCGAATAGTTGTTATATCTTTGTGATGAGTTTGCGGACATCCTGGATAAAATCCTTTTCACAACCAGGCATTCCAGATAAAATTCCATCGATTTCCTTTTGCGATAGATCTTCCTTTTTCTCTAATTCCTCAGCCAGCCGCTTCACATATTCCCAATTAGCCTGAAGTATCTGCTTTGACCTCCCCAGACAAAGTTCCATTAGCTTAATGATAATTTGCTTTATCTCCGGTGATAATTGATCCGGATTTTGATCCATATCAAATAGACTGGTTTCTATCACTGGGCTTATTCCATATCCCAGATCTACGCTAAACACTAACCACTTGCTTAATTGCGTTGCTATGTTCATATCCTGCTCTGATCCTATGTCCCAGTCTCCAAATTCAATTTTCTCCGCCTGACTGCCAGCTACTGAAATCAGTATATAGTTCACTATATCCTTACTTCGTATTGAACTGAATGTCTCTTTTTCATTAAAGCTGCTGAAAAGTGTTATTCCCATGGAATCCTTGCGATGTCCTATAGATAATCTGCTGATGAATTTACCAGGAAACAAGTAACGATGAGCTACAGCATGACCCGCTTCGTGAATCGCTGTACTCTTTTTGGAAAAATCATCTAACTGATTGATCTTTTTGCCCAGCACGATCCGGTCTATAATTTTATCAAAATCATCGATATCCACTAACCTTTCCTGCTCTATTATAGAATACAGCTTTGTCTCTTCTAAGATTTCGACTATCTTGGCTGGAGAAAAATTTCCGTAAGTCCTGTTTTTTACATGCTCAACTACACTTTTGTATTCCGATATGCAATGCGAGGGCTTCAGGTGCATTTCTATCAGCTCTTCGCGCTCATCCGGTGTTAAACCTGTTATCTCAAACTTCAATCCAAACCTTTTTGACCGCATTAATGCTTCATCCAAATCCTCTGGTCTGTTAGTAGCTCCTATCACTATCACATCACTATTATCTTCCACCCCATCTAATAGTACCAGCAAACTATTTGTGATACTCCTCGCATCATAACCAGTTCCACCATCATCACCCGTGAATTGACTACGCTTGCCAAAAGCGTCTAATTCATCTAAAAAGATCACCGAAGGGCTGTTTTGTTTAGCTTTCATAAATAATTCCCGCAAAAGCGATGCGCCCCAACCCGACCATTTCTGGGATGTTACTTCTGAGGCAGATAAAGAATAAAACGGCAACCCTATCTCACCCGCAAATGCTTGAGCAATCAATGTCTTCCCCGTTCCTGGTGCTCCTATTAGCAGCAGACGATTACTGATCTTTACTCCCTTGGCTTTGTATAAATCTACATCACGATAGTAGTTTATTATAATCTGAAAACGTCTCTTGATCTCTTTGCAGCCAATTACATCCCGGAACCTGATTACCGGTCTTGGTACAAAATAACTGTCTTCCCATAATGCTAATCGGCTTTGATATTCCCCTATCACAATTGTCTCATTCTCCTCAACATACCGGACGCTAAAGCTTATCTTCTTTCTTTGTCTAATGAAATTTTCCTCGCACTCTGCCAGAAGCTTATCACTTATTAATTCTATTTTGTCTTCTTCCAGGATTTTTGATAACTCCGCAAATGCCGGTTCAAACACAAGCCTGCGACTGCCTGACCCGCTTTCATTTAAGATCAACAAATCCTCCAGCTTGTATATCACATCTCGCAGACTGTTCTTTAACTGATTTACCTTATATTCTCCTACCTTTAGAATCGCCAATATCACCAGCTTATCCAAATCAGCTTTAGTATATTCAAAATCCCATTGTGCCAATTTCTCCATTAATGAAGCAGCATACTGCCTGATCACTTCTATCTTCTTCCACTTGTCACCATAATCAAAATACATCAGATTCTCACCTTGACTAGCTGCCAGAAGTATTTTGAATTTCTGAAATAAATAGTACATCCGCTCATACTGCTCAACTTTATAACTATCCTTATAAAAACTTAATATCTTGCTCTTGATCTGCTCTGATGTCATTCCTTTATCATAAACAATGTCAGAATTTAGCTCTAATAAATACACTATGATGTGCTTCCGAAAATAAAAATCATCAAACTGATTGCGATTTTCAGACGTCAAAGAAAATAAATTTTCTAAGGAGGATGAATCTCTATCCTCTTTCTTATAATAATAACCTGTCTCATAATAGGTTAGCATCTTCTTTAATTCTGAATCCATCTCGTAGTTAGTGTCATTATAACGGATCAGGTTAAAGGATAATGGATACATCTTTTCATTACTAAACCACTCTTCCACATTATCTGATATATCATCGATAAATCTGAATTTGTATTCCAGATATCCTGCCAGTTTGCGAAATACAGTTATCAGATTATTGTCTTTTGTTGAACACACCATTACGGGTAATGGTCGCTCATAACAGCCACTTAATTCCCCATCATATAGCTGCTTAAATAACATGTCCCTGAATTTCTGCAAACTCACCTCATGGTAAGGAAACAATTCAATGGTTTTCTGGAAAGCAATATCTAACTTGCCTGCCAATGTCTCTATATCAAAAAACATCCCTTTCTTAAACCAGAATGGCTTTTTGACCTCTTCGTACAGTTTTCCTAATAAATCTTCCAGACTGCTTATCCTGCCACCTAACTTAAAATCGTCTCTGTCTTCTTCTAAAAAATCAGATAAAAAGTCTTCTTCTTCCAGTGATTCTGATAAGAGTTCAACATCAGCTTCCTCCTCCGCTTCCTCCTCCGCTTCCTCATCAAAAAAGTCTAATCCGGATAAATCACTTTCAGATGTATCTTCTTCTGGTGAATCGCTATCAAACAAACTAAACAATTCTTCAGGCCAGGCTATTGCTTCGATTTCATCAGGAATCTCAAACTCTACTAATCCCGGTTCCTCCAGAAAACATGCTTCCTCTTCTAACTTCCGGGCAATTATTTCTCTCGTGTAGGGATAAGCTAATACTGCCTTTGCCAAAGAATCAACAGTCAATGTGCCCTCACCATAAGCAAGACCCAATGATTTTACATTGATTATATTGCACTCACTATTGTTAATATTCATTTCTCCTCCAATTTTCAGGACAATTCATTTTCTAAAATTATTGATTTTCAGGTAAATTAAACCGTTCTTGCCTTCCCTACTGCTGCTTTCCAGCCCTGGCAGAGGGTGATGCGTTTTTCTATAGTTATTTCAGGCTCAAAAACTGTGGCACTTTCTGTAACTTCTGATTCTTTGCCAAAACCTAACCTGGACAAGCCAGAACCAAAAAGGTTTACATTATAGCTTAATCCACTTATTATTTAATAAAAAAAAAGGATTTTATCATGGAACTACTTACAGAAAAATATAATGAAAAAATAATTGGAGTATTAGGAT
>JAIPBB010000249.1 GCA_021739805.1 Saprospiraceae bacterium
GTTTCAGGTTTCAGGTTATAAGTTTCAGGTTCCCTAAGGGCTAGCTTCGCTTCGTCGGGTTTCGGGTTTCATTCACATTTGACATTTGACATCTGACATTTGACATGTTTCAGGTTTTACAGTTTGTCTTCAGGCACTCCAAACTCTAGGCACTTCAATATCCATACTTCTCCTTCCACAAACTCTTCAATCTGTTTCTAAGCTCATTTTCTCTTGCATTATTTCCCGGATTGTAAAACTTTGTACCTTTAATTTTATCTGGCAGGAATTCTAATTCGGCAAAATTGTTTTCGTAATTGTGAGCATATTTATATTCCTTTCCATAGCCAATATCTTTCATAAGCTTGGTTTGGGCATTTCTGATATGTAATGGCACGGGAAGGTCTCCTGTATTTTTGACAATTTGTTGGGCATCATTAATTGCTTTGTAAGAAGCATTGCTTTTTGCTGAAGACGCAAGGTAAACAGCAGTTTGCGAAAGTATAATTCTACTTTCCGGACAACCAATTTTATTTATTGCATCAAAACAGGCATTAGCTAACAAAAGTGCATTGGGGTTTGCATTTCCAATATCTTCAGAAGCTAAAATCAACATTCTTCTTGCAATAAATTTCGGGTCTTCGCCACCTTCAACCATGCGTGCAAGCCAATAAACAGCAGCATTTGGGTCGCTTCCACGTAATGATTTGATAAATGCCGAAATAATATCATAATGTTGTTCTCCCGATTTGTCGTAAATAGCCAGATTTTGCTGAACTATTTCTAAAACTAAGTCATTAGTGATGATGATTTCATCTGATTTATCAGCAAGATTCTTTACTGTTAATTCAAGAGCATTATACAGCTTTCGGGCATCACCGCCTGAAATCCTTAACAATGCTTCATTTTCTTTTATATTTATTTTCTTATTTATTTCTTTTTCAAGAAAACCTTTTCCAAGTTCAATAAATTTTATTAATTCATCTTTTTCGAAAGATTTTAAAATATAAACCTGGCAACGTGAAAGGAGAGGAGAGATAACTTCAAAGCTGGGGTTTTCTGTCGTTGCACCAATTAGGGTAACAATTCCTTTTTCAACTGCACCAAGCAAAGAATCTTGTTGTGATTTGCTGAACCTATGAATTTCATCAATAAAGAGAATTGATTTTGTTCCAGATGCCTTTGCCTGATTTATTACACTTCTCACATCTTTCACTCCCGAACTAATTGCACTTAAAGTGTAAAATGGCACAAACAGTTGCTCGGCAATAACATTTGCCAAAGTAGTTTTCCCAACTCCGGGTGGTCCCCATAAAATCATTGAAGGGATGCTTTTTGATTCTATTGCTTTTCTTAGAATTGCACCTTTCCCAACTAAATGTTCTTGTCCAATAAAACTATCAAGAGAATCGGGTCGTAAATGCTCGGCAAGTGGGGTATTTCTGTTCATTAATTATAGTGAATTTATTACAGTGTAAAATTAGTAAAATAACTTCTAACAAAATCCTCGTAGGTTTGCGATACCGGAAAAATCCAAGATTTAGGTTAGATGTTGCGAACTTGTACCTGAGGAAATGCTATTTTTCTCAACACAATCTATTTTTCTTTAAATAATTATTATATTCGTAAAAGTTTGATATTTGATGATGCTAACTAATTGGGATGGAGTTATGATTAGATTGTGCTACTCGCAATGAGGATGACAAAGAATGAGCAACGAGAAATCCATAATGGACGAAGCAAGCAAGCTTCGCAAGCAACGAGAAACAAGCAACGAGCATCGAGAAACTAGTTTAAACAATTTCCCCATTTTTCAGTATAAAATCCTAATTTTGCAAAATACAATCAAAACTCAAATTAAATAATGGCTCAAAAACCATCCATACCAAAAGGAACACGTGACTTTTCGCCAGTTGAAATGGCAAGAAGAAATTATATATTTGATACTATTAAGGAAGTATTTCAGATTTGTGGTTACCAACCTATTGAAACTCCTGCAATGGAAAATCTTTCGACGCTTTTAGGTAAGTATGGTGAAGAAGGCGACAAACTGCTTTTTAAGGTTTTAAATTCAGGAGATTATTTAAGTAAGGTTCAGGATTCAGGAAAAACTATCGCAGAACTTGATTCAAATAAAATTTCAATGCAAATTTCTGAAAAAGGATTGCGTTACGATTTAACTGTTCCTTTTGCACGATATGTTGTTCAAAATAGAAATGATATAACTTTTCCATTTAAGCGTTTTCAAATTCAAACTGTATGGAGAGCAGACAGACCACAAAAAGGACGTTATAGAGAGTTTTTTCAATGTGATGCAGATGTGATTGGAAGTTATTCTCTTTTAAATGAAGTTGAACTTGTTCAAATAATTGATACAGTTTTCAATAAACTAAAAATCAGTGCAACAATAAAACTTAATAACCGAAAAATACTTGCCGGAATAGCTGAACTCGTTGGCGAATCTGATAAAATTATTGATATTACAGTAGCAATTGACAAACTTGATAAAATCGGAATTGAGAAAGTAAACGAAGAATTAATTGCAAAAGGAATTCCACAAAAAGCAATTGACCAACTTCAACCAATTATAAATTTACAAGGAAGTACAGAAGAAAAAATAAAAACGCTCAAAGAAACTCTCAAGGACTCTGAAGTAGGAGTGAAGGGCATTTCTGAAATAGAGCAGGTTTTTAATTATTTGCAGAAAGTTGAAATAAACTCTAAAGTTGAATTGGATTTAACCCTAGCTCGTGGCTTAAATTATTATACCGGAGCAATTATCGAAGTTGTTTCTAATGATGTGAAAATGGGAAGCATTTGTGGTGGTGGTCGTTATGATGACCTAACAGGAATCTTTGGTTTGCCTGATGTTTCAGGAGTTGGAATTTCCTTTGGAGCAGATAGAATTTACGATGTTTTAAATGAATTAAAACTTTTCCCTGAAAATGCTGAAACTTCAACTCAGGTTATGTTTGTAAATTTCGGTGCAGAAGAAGAAATCTATTGCCTTCCATTAGTTAATAAACTCAGACAAGCAGGAATCAAAGCTGAACTTTATCCTGATAGCTCAAAATTGAAAAGACAAATGAATTATGCAAATAACAAAAACATTCCTTTTGTTGTTATTGTTGGTTCAGAAGAGATTGAAACAGGGGAATTAACAGTTAAAAATATGACCACTGGTAAGCAACAAAAGCTTGAGTTTGGTGAGTTGTTAGATAGATTATTGGCTGATTAATAAGCTAAATTATTACCAATTGAATAGAAATACAAAATAACAAATTACAAAAGACAAATTTCAAAAAAACAATTTTCAAAACAGTTTCCCTTATAAATGTTTTTTAGATAATTCTTCTGTTAGAGCCTTTTTATAATCAAAATCATCAGGTGCATTAAATGAACCAAGTAACGATTTCACTTTGGTGTATATTGAACTTCAGTATCTAAAACTTTTTGTTTTTTTAATAGTTTCAAATAATTTTCAATTAAAGAAGATAAGCTTATTTCCCTTTCTTTTGCGTATTCTTTTGACTTAATAACAAGCTTTTCATTAATCGAAAGTGTTAATTTTGTTTTCATTTCTTAATAAATTAATACACAATAATAAATCTAAAATAAAGGATTTCCAAATTTTATTTGGTTATTATTACCCCAATAATAAAAAACAGCACCCTAAAAATTAGAATGCTGCTTTTTTATCTTATTATTATATCATTAAATCATTTAATCATTACATCATTTAATTATAAGTCGGCAAAAATGAATGTTCCTTTGAATAATTCATCATTTGCTTTGTGTAATCATTTGGATATTCAACTTTTACATCAATGATTTTTTCACCTTCCATAACTGGAATGAATTCAGGATTAATAAATCCACCATAAGGTGCCAAATTTAATTTAGCGTATCTGTCAATAACTTCTTTATGTAAATCGATGTCAATTTTCACAGCATAATTTTCAACCAGTGCTTTTCCAGCTTCATAATCACCTTCCGATTTAATACGTTGAACTTCTTTCAATAATTCACCGAAAAGAGTTCTAAGTTTTTTATAATCGTTAATAACAAAATATGTTTTTCCGGCTTTCATTTTCTTTTCAATAACCTTGTCGGCTTGTCCTTTTTCAAAGCACCATTTTGCGATAAGTTGTCTGTTTCGCATATGTGCCTGTTGAATGTCTTTTCCTAACTCAATTCTTGTAAGTTGAGTCATTAATCCATTACGAATATAACTGTTATACTCAGCTTTTGCAACATCAAGAGTTGTCATAAGTCCAAGTTCAATCATTTTATCATCCATCATATAATAAAGAGCAAAAAGGTCTGCACGGGCTTCTTCAAGAGCTGAACCATAGTTTTTTAATGCTTCAGGATTTGTTCCTTCTAAAAGTTGTCCTGAGCCATGTCCTAAACACTCATGAAGGTCGGTATGGAGATTTCCGGCTATGAATCCATAATCTTCTACGAGTTTAATTTCTTCGGGTGAATATGCAAATTCCTCAATAAAACCATTGCCAATTGCTGCCTGATTGTAAGCATAAGTTATGTTTTCCATAGTAACCGATTTTGAGCCATGTTCTTTTCTAATCCAATCAGCATTTGGAAGGTTTATTCCAATAGGAGTTGAAGGATAGCAATCGCCACCAAGCATTGCTACAGTGATAACTTTTGCACTAACACCCTTAACTTCTTTCTTTTTGAATTTTGGGTCAACAGGTGAATTATCTTCGAACCATTGTGCGTTTTCACTTATTATAATAGCTCTTTTAGTTGCTTTAAGGTCTTTGAAATTGACAACAGATTCCCATGTAGATTTTTTGCCAAGCGGGTCACCATAATTTTCAATAAAACCATTAACAACGTCAATATGTGAATTTAAATCCTGAACCCATGAAATATTATATTCATCCCATGTGTTTAAATCACCAGTTTTATAATAATCAACAAGTTTTTGAAGTGTTGATTTTTGTATATCGTTTTCAGCAACTTCAATAGCTTTTTCCAGCCACATAACTATTTCCTTAATAGCGGCTCCATACATTCCATCAATTTTATAAACTCTTTCAACTACTTTATTATCAACTTTAACTACTTTTGAATTTAAACCATAAGAAATAGGAGTTGTGTCGTTTGGGTCAACTATCGAAGCATAATATGCTTCAACTTCTTTTTGGCTAACTCCTTCATAGAAATTATTTGCTGAGTGTGTTATTAAATCTTCTTCTGTGTTTTGGCTAACTCTAACCGGAGCAATTGTAGGGTCAAACATAATTGGAGTGAGTTTTTCAATCAATTGTTCAATAGTTTCTCCTTCTTGCAGTGGAAATTTTCCGCCTTTTGATTCATTAATCAGGCTTGCAAAATATTCCTTAGAAAATTCAGGTAAGAATTTATCTGTTGAATAATGATGATGAATTCCGTTTGAAAACCAAACTCTTTTAGTATAAACCATAAACTTTTTAAAATCTTCAGTTTCACGGTCACCTTTATAGCTGTCAACAATTGCTTCAAGAGTTCTTCTGATGCAAAGATTGTGTTTGTAGTTTTGGTCGAAAATTATATCACGACCGGCAATAGCAGCCTGGCTTAGGAAATAAATTAATTTCTTTTGGTCAAGCGAAAGTGAATCAAATTCCGGAACCTGATAACGCATTATTTTCAGATCGGCAAATTGTTCGACTTTGAAATCAAATTTTTCTTCTTGTTGTACTTCTGTGGTTTCTTTTTTGCTATTACCGCAGGATGCTAAAATTATACTCATAACAGTAAATGTTAAAATTTTTAAATACCTCATTTTGTTTATGTGTTAAGGGGTTTATGTTTAAGGTTTAAGGTTTGTTTCATGTTCTGCAATCCGAATTTCCAATTTCTAATTTTGCAATAAACTATGAATTAATATTAGTAATTACTCCGTTTTTAAAAACAGGAACTTTATTTATTTTATCAAAGCTAAGGCAATATTCAACAATATCATCGAGATGTAGTTTTTTTAGACGATGGCGATGAGCAAATTTCTCTTTATAAGCCATTAAATCATGTTTTGCATTACTCCAAAGTTCTTGTGTTGCAATGGCTGAATCGCAGATTGTTTCAAATCTTCCGGTTTCTAATAAAGTTTCAACCATTGCACCGGCATAAACCGAATCTTCAAAACTAAATCTATCTTTCCAGCCGGCACATAAAATAATTATGTCCTTATTTTGTTCCACCAGCCAACTGCAAACAGCAGAGTGATTAATAAAAGCACCAATCACTACCTGATCGCAAATACTGGCAGTATTGATAGCTTGTGTTCCGTTTGTTGTGCTATAGACAATAGTTTTTCCTTCGAGATGCTCACCCATGAAATTAGTGGGGGAGTTTCCAAAATCAGCAAAATCCAAAACAATGCCATCTCTTTCTGCGGCAATTAAATAGCCTTTATTTTTATATTCTCTTGCTTCATCGAGTGATTCAGCCGGGATGATTTTTTCAACTCCGTTGTCAAAGGCAGTGGCAATCGCCGATGTTGCCCTGAAAATATCAATAACTATAACTATGTTTTCTTTTTTTGCATAGCTGTGAAACATTGCAGGTGACAGACATACTTCTAATTGCATTGGTTTTATTTGTTTTTCAAGCATTCGTCAAAATTATGAAAAATTACTTATTATCTGAGTACGCTAGGCTATCATTTTTTATTACTATGAATAATTGATAGAATAAGACTAAGGCTGAGGCTGAGGCTGAGGAGAAGGCTAAGGCTAAGTAAAAAGGTAAAAGGCATCCATACGGACTCCCTTCGGTCGAAAGTAAAAAGGCATCCTACGGACTTGCTTCGCTTCGAAAGTAAAAAGGCAGTGTTTAGTATTCAGGCATTGACAGTGTTTAGTATTTAAGTATTTGGTATTCGGTATTCTGCTTTTCTCCTTCACCTCCGCCTTCGCCAACTCCTTTCCACAATTTGCATATTATATGTTCTACACAATTATTTAATTTCGTAGATTTGCCTAAAATAATTCATGCTATAATGATTCTATCAAACAGGAATTTCCCACGCTGGCTAATTTTATTAATCGATATTGTAATAATTATAATTTCGGTTTTTTTGGCTTATATGGTTAGGTTTAATTTCAACATCCCTCAGGTTGAGATAGTTCAAATACCTGAAATTCTGGGCTATATTCTAGGTGTTAGAATAATAAGTTTCCTTGTTTCCAGGACTTATGCCGGATTTGTCAGATATACCAGTACAGAAGATGTAGTTAAAATTTTTGTTGTTATTATTGCAGGTAGTGTGTTTTTTAGCATCTCAAATCTTGTATCATATTATATGGTTAATGAGAAATTCTTTATACCTTTCTCTATTATAATTATAGATTTCTTTGCTACAACACTTGGAATGTCGTTTTACAGAATTCTTGTGAAAGTTGCTTTTCTTGAACTTCAAAGCCCATCGAAAAACAAAACTAATGTTGTTATATTTGGAGCAGGTGAGAGTGGGATTATCTCTAAAAGAGCTTTAGACAGAGACGCAGGTACTAAGTATAAAGTATTGGCTTTTCTTGATGACAACGAAAAAAAGGTAGGTAAAAAGCTTGAAAACATCTCAATTGTTAGTGGAAGTGAACTTGATAAAACTCTAAGAAATAATAATGTAGCTCATTTAATCTTATCAGTTCAGAATTTGAATCCGGCAAGAAAAAAGGAAATTATTGAGACTTGCCTTGAAAATAATACCAGGGTATTGAATGTGCCACCAATGAGCAAATGGATTAATGGAGAGCTAAGTTTTAAACAGATAAAAAAAATTAACATTGAAGACCTTCTTGAAAGAGATGAAATAAAACTTGACCAGGGAAAAATTAAGAATGAACTTTCCGGTAAGAATGTTCTTATCACAGGTGCTGCCGGTTCTATTGGCAGTGAGTTAGTAAGGCAAATTGCAAATTATTTACCTAAAAATTTAATTTTAGTAGATAATGCTGAAACTCCTTTATATGAGATTGAACTTGAACTAGGAGAGCATCCTAAGGAAGTTAATTATGAAGTTGTACTTTGCGATATTCGCAATAAAGCCCGGATGAATCTAGTGTTTGATAAGTTTCAACCTAATATTATTTTCCATGCAGCAGCATAT
>JAIPBB010000250.1 GCA_021739805.1 Saprospiraceae bacterium
TGATCAAATCCAACGGATGTGTGGAATTCGATTTTTTTGTTTTGTTTCAATCCTTTACCACTTTTGGTTGTGATAACAAGTGCACCGTTGGCTGCTCTTAATCCATAAAGAGCTGTTGCGGCCCCACCTTTAAGTACGGTAAGAGACTCAATGTCTTCAGGGTTTAAGTCGATTGATCGGCTTGAGGTTGTAACACCACCCACACCCCCTGAACCACCACCTGAAATAATCGGCATCCCATCAACAATCATCAATGGTTGGTTGTTTCCTGTGATAGATGCAGCACCACGGATTGTAATGTAGGTAGATGCACCGGCATCACCAGCAGAACTGGTAATTTGTACACCTGATGTTCTACCAGCGATCGAGTTGATAATGTCTGCATTGGGCGTGTTGGCCAATACTTCCTGATCAACCTGTTGGACATTATATCCAAGGGCTTTTTTCTCTTTGGAAATACCAATTGCAGTAACAACTACTTCGTCCATGAGTACAATGTCAGGGTCAAGAACTACATTGATTTCGTTAGAAGATCCAATTACTAAGTCCTTGGTTATCATTCCAACGTACTGAAAGCGGAGATGAGTGTACTCAGTTCTAATTGAAAGAGTATACTTACCATCGAGATCAGTTGTTGTACCAACTGTTGTACCAGGGACCACGACGGTTACTCCTGGAATTGGCAAACCATCTTCAGAACTGGTAACAGTACCAGTAATTACTTTTGTTTGCGCATTAGCTATTCCTATGCTTGCCAGAAAAAACAAACATGTTAGCCAAATTGTAAATTTTTTCATAATTAAAAAATTTGGTTAATAAAATGTTAAATAAACAATCATTTACTGCCTGAGAACCTTTTCATTAAAGCATCAGGTACAGAAAATTTCATATATGGAACAGAGCTGGCAGACAGCTTGCCATTGCAATCAATCACAGTAGGATTTTAAATGTTATGTCTTATTCTTGAGAATGGTTTGGTTTTATTTTTATGATCAGAATAAACATGATAAACAATATGAATGGGCATTTCAGGTTGTCGCATTGATTAATTATTATGTCTCCCAGAACCAAAATATTGCCGACTTTCACAATTCTATAGAAAGTGGTCATGTTTAGGAATAAAACCTTTAATTATCATCTATACCTGAATCGTTTTTTAAAAGATTCAATTTTTCGATGTATTACTTACCGAGATATCCTATACTTTGGATGCAAGATTCTCTTTGAAAGTAAAAAAGCTTGAACCAAATTTTTTATTAACCAAATAAATTAGTTCTGGGAGACATAATATTTCATCATTGTTTAAAAAGTCAGTGCTAATCTAAAAGCCACTTTAAAACCAATGTTGCATAATTACAATTAACAAAATAGATGTACAAAAATTTCAAAGAACTTACATAAATTTTCATTGGGCACTAATGTCAATTTATAGCAACATTATATTGATCCGGTTTTTAAAGCGCAGCAATAATCGCCCCCTGTTCAACAGAGAATTCGTTGTTTCAACTTTTACTTTATTTCTTTGGGGTGATTTAAAAGATATGCATTGAAATACGAGAAAAAGCATATCAAAATTTAACCTTTCAAATAACTTGTTTTTACTTTTTAGCATAAAAAACATCTTAGGCTGTTAGCTATCAACAGATGCTAAAATATGTTCTTGGATATATTGGAGTCAATGAGGATTTGTTCTCAATTTTTAAAAATGAGAATAGTTACCTATACTAAATAATCAGAAATTATTGACCTTGAGGAATAAGAAATAGAAGAAATTAATGTTGGCGAGATAAGCAGTTAGCTTACTTAATTTTTACAAAAAAATGGATTAATTCATGCCTGGTTCTCACATTAAGCTTTTCATAAATATGAGAAATATGATTCTTTACCGTATGATAAGACAAAAATAAATGTTCCTTAATTTCATTGGTACTTTTACCATCAATTAATAACTCAATTACCTCAGTTTCTCCTTTCGATATTTTATATTTATTATAAATGGTATTTAACTTATCTTCTTCTTTAATCAGAGTCGAAATCCTTTGAGCATAATCCATAAAAACAAATTTGGTCCATAAAAAAGGAATTACAATTGGCATTGAATTAATAACAACAACAATTATCCCTCTATAAGTTTCAGCTACTTGTAATTTTTGAAATAAATAGACCATTATAATTGTAATGCCATCAGCTATTATAAACGACAGGGTATAAACTTTACTAATTTTGATTCTTTCGCATTCCAGCTTTGTTTTAGCCCATACAAAATAGAAAATGATTAAGGTACCAAATTCCAAATAATAGGCCAGATTGCTAATCAAATTAAAATTATATCTGATAATATTTATCCAGGAAAATAATTTTTGCGTTTCTGGAATAAAAGTTCTAAAAACATTGCTAATGATCAGGAAACCAGCAAAAGCAATTACCCATCTGTTATATTTTCTTGGAATTGGTCTGTCGCGGAAACTAAATAAAATATTAAGCATTAAGTAAAACAAAAATAGCATCCCCATGCAGAAGACAAATATCATACATTCTAAATAATCTGCAAATCCATTCAAATCCAGATATTCCTTTGAGTATAGGATAACAAGTTGCAAACCATTTAAAAAAACAAATACAATATTATATGTGAGAATGGCTTTAATAAAACCGTAAGGAAATGACTTATAGATTTGTTTTAGATAAAACGCAAACCATACACCTGCAAATAGCAATCCAAGTAAAGAGATCAATTTTAAATGTTCAACCATTATTTATAAATATTTGGCAAAAGAATAAGCTCACATTTTTTGATAATTTCTACTATCAATAAAGTAGCTTATTTTTATTATTGATCATTACCTGAATATTTACCCTATCCATATTTGTACTAACCTATTTAATAAATTAATGGTTCTATTCAGCTACACCTTCAATCAAAACATAATTTTTCTTATTTATCCTGTTTTTTTATTTATAATAGTAGGGTAAAAACGTACCTACACTATCATAATTATTTATTTGTTTAATATGGCGACAATGAAATCATCATTCCCAATCATTTTTTGAGAATAAAATATAGATCAACCAAATTTATTAATCATGCAAACAAAAACACTTAAAACCATTCTAGTCATCTTTGTGATGACTTTTTCAATTTCTGCCTCTTCGCAGGATATTTTCACAGCCATTATCCAAGGCGATTTTAACACTGCAAAACATCTTATTGAATCCGATACAGCCAATGCCATCACTAAAAATCCGAGAGGGTTTTCCCCCATACATTTTGCTGCCAATTTTAATCAACTTGAGATTGCAAAATTATTGGTGGAAAAAGGAGCAAATCCATTTGAAGTAGGAACTTTTGGCCGTCAACCCATTCATTGGGCTGCAGCTACCGGAAGCTACGATGTGCTGGTATGGCTGAAAGAAATGGGAGCCGATCTGAATGCAAAAGATGCCAATAAACAGACACCAGTTTACCTGGCAGCCGTTAGGGGGCATAAAAAAAATGTCGAATATTTATTATCTCAAAATGTCGATATCCAGACAGAAGGGGCTGGTGCTTTTGAACTATTCTATTTTTCAGCCACTTTAAACCTTCAGGGCATTATCGAGAAATTTATCCAATCCGATTTTAATTTTAAGGAGACGACAGATGATGGTTCCAATTTACTCATGGCTGCGGCTCTTGGTGGAAATATCGAATTGGTTAATAAGTGTGTTGAACGTGGATTGGACCTCAATCTGCTCAATGATTTTGGCGAATGTGCGCTCCACATTGCAATTCAAAAGAATAATGAGGACATGGTGAAAACACTGCTTGAGATGGGCGCTGATGTAAATATCGTGAATTTTAAGGGGGAAAATGCATTAGGAATTGCCCGAAAAAATGAAGCTGGTAGCTTAGTAAATTATTTACTTTCAAAGGGAGCCCAAATCGCAAATCCTATAGTTTTGGATATGAAATATCCTGGCTTTAATATGCCTGGATCAACACCTGAACTTTTAGCCCCGGGTCTCATTTCCACACCCGATTTCGAGGAGCGGGATGTGATGTTCTCGCCCGATTTTAAAGAATTCTATTTCACAAAATATTCACGCACCACTGCCATGCCAATGACTATTCAACTTATGACCAAAACCAATGGTGAATGGTCAGCTCCTGAGCCTGCAAAATCATTTGGAAAATTTAATGCAGCTGAATGTTTTATCACCCATGACAATAAAAATATTTATTTTATATCACAACGTCCACCTGACGGAGGAGATGCCCCCACTCCCTGGGAAATTTGGATAGCGGACCGGATAGATAATGAATGGGCTAATTTTCGTTTGTTCGACACAACCCAACTCAAAGGCTGTTTTTATCCCAGCCTAACTAAAAGTGGAGAAATGTTATACACCGGGCTTGGCAATGATCTTTATTTAACAAAAATAATTGATGGCAAAGTTGTTGATCCGAAGAAACTAGGACCTGAGATCAATACCGAATTAGGTGAATATAATGCAATGATTTCGCCAAACGGTGACTATATTATTTTTACCTCCCATGGATTTGAGGATCATTATGGAAATGGTGACCTGTATATTAGTTTTAGAAAAGATGATGGATCCTGGGCCCAGTCGATAAATATGGGGCCTGAAATAAATACAGAAGCCACTGAATATTGCCCCAATGTTTCTCCTGACGAGAAATATTTTTTCTTCACAAGCAACAAAAAAGGAACCGAAGATATTTATTGGGTCGATGGTGCAATTATTGATCAACTTAGATCCACTTCATTAAGAAGCAAATAAGTTGCATTTTGGAACAATAATTGCATAAATTTAGAAAACCTATAGAAGAATCAAATATTAACAAAAACTAAAATCTCATGAAAAAATCAATTGGACTATTGTTTTTCTTCCTGATACCCATGTTTATGATCGCCCAACAAAAACAAACCGACTGTAAAGTTTTAGTTGAAGATTTGCAAGGTGTTTACAGGGGGGAATGTAAAAAAGGACTTGCCCATGGTCAAGGTTCTGCACAGGGAAAGCATATTTATGAAGGAGAATTTAAAAAAGGTTATCCGGATGGAGAAGGTAAATATATTTGGGCAGGTGATGATTATTATGAAGGCCAGTTTAAAAATGGAAAAAGAAATGGCTATGGCAAACACTATATGATGGTTGACGGGAAAAGCAGCTTTATTGAAGGATATTGGGTGAATGATGCATATGTAGGTAAATCAAAAAATGAAAAGAAATATAATACCATCAGCAAATCAGGGATTGAGCGGGTAAATTATATTTTCAAAGGATTGGATGCCGGCAAAAACGAAATTATCATCCGCATCAAAAGAGCTGGCAATGATTTTATTGGAGATGTAGAACAATTAAATATTTCCGGCGACAGTGGTGATATGGTTGATTTACCGGGCCGTTTTGGATACGAAAATGTGAACTTTCCTTTCAAGGCAACACTTTCATTTGCTGCCCCTGGGAAAATGACCGTATCAGGTGCCGGCATGAATATTCAATGTAAACTCAATTTTGAAATTTTGCTTGAAGGAAGCTGGGAAGTGGTTATTTTCATCTAAAAAGAATCAAAGAAAGTATGGAAACCAGGTCATTTGGAATGATCTGGTTTTTTTATTTGATCAATGAAGTCCAATTTATGAAAACTATTTAAAAAGAAATCCGTCAAGAATAGGGTAATGTTCAAATTGTCAATCATAATAACAATCAAGATATTATGACCTACTACATAGTATGTATCTTTTAATTAAAATTTTGACAGATGAAAACATTTATATTAGTACTTGGCATCGTAAGCTTTTCTATTCTTTTAAATGCTCAGGTAAAAACTGACTCAAGTTCAGTACTTGTAGCCGAACTAAAAGGTGAATACAGGGGCGCTAAGCTTAATGGCCTTGCAAACGGACAAGGTTCTGCGATGGGACAAAATATTTATATCGGAAATTTTAAAAACGGTTATCCGGATGGCGAAGGAAAATATATCTGGAGCGGAGACGATTATTATGTCGGCCATTTTAAAAAAGGAAAAAGAAATGGTTTCGGCACACATTATTTAATGATTGATGGTAAAAGCAGCTATATAGAAGGCCAATGGAAAAAAGACCTGTATGTGGGAAAATTTGAAACTGACAAAGGTTATACCATTACCCGCAAATTTGGTGGTATCGACAGAATTAGTTATATATACAAAGGTACATCCGGAACCAACGAAATTTCAATCAGATTAATGCGGAGCGGCGCATCTAAAAAACCACTGAACCGATCATTTTATGCAAACAGTGGAGATGTATTCGAAATTGAAAGCCCTTATAAATATGGTATTTCAAATATAGAATTTCCGTTTGCTGGCCAATTGCTTTTTTATGTAGAGAGCAAGATCGGAACTTCGCTCGTAAAATGTGAACTTGATTTTGAACTTACCAGAGAAGGAAGCTGGGAAATTATCATTTATGTATGATAAAATTTATTGATACCTTTACAAGTCACCAAAATTTTCAATATGAAATTTACCAAACTTCTGATCATTTTTATAAGCATTCCAATTATAATCTTTAGCCAGGAAAAGAGCAATTGCATTGTTAAAGTACCTGAATTGCAAGGTGAATACCGGGGTGATTGCAAAAAAGGATTGGCTGATGGGACTGGTTCTGCACAAGGAGAACACATCTATGAAGGGGAATTTAAAAAAGGATATCCTCATGGTGAAGGAAAATATATCTGGGCCGGAGACGATTATTATGTGGGGAGCTTTAAAAAAGGCAAGAGAAGCGGTTTCGGAAAGCATTACCTGATTATAGAAGGCAAAAGTAGTTATATTGAAGGTTACTGGAAGAATGATATTTATCTGGGAAAAGAAAAAAAAGTTCAAAATTATTCATCCGTACGAAAAACAGGCATCGACCGCGTATCCTATATTTATAAAGGCAGCGGCGACGGCACCAATGAAATTATGATCCGGTTCAAACGTGCCGGGGCAGGTTCGCGTTCACAGGTTTACAGTCCATCGATAAACGCTTCAAGCGGTGATTTGATCGATCAGGGCGAACGCTATGGATTTGAGAACGTAGAATTCCCATTTAGTGCGAGCATGAGTTTTAACGTGCCGAATAAAGCCAATACCATGCTAATCCTCGCAACACTGACTTTTGAAATCATGAAAGAAGGCAGCTGGGATGTGATTATCTATTTCTAAGGGTCATTCCCATAAAAATTATTGCGCACCTCACTTCTTTAATCTTTATTATATAAAACCTTTACTGAATGCACACGACTATAAATCAATAATTTACATCTTCCTTCCTGCAATTATACCAGACTTGTTTCGAACCTGACATTACTTTATACTTAATTATTTTAAATAATTCCCGCCGACCCCTTGGGTAAATAGTATTTTATTTAGATTGCTTTGTTAAACTAAGCATGTAACATTTTTTTTCATTATAAGTCTCTTAATATATTGGCCTAACTTAAATGTGAAAAAATAATTTCATGATCAAATATTATTTAAAATTTTCAATACGCGGAATTTTGAGCCAAAAGCTCTATTCATTGATAAACATACTGGGGCTTGCCATCGGAATTTGTATCTTTTTACTCATTAGCCTTTATGTCAAGCATGAGTACAGCTACGATAAATTCAATCCCAATTACGATAAAATCTTAAGGATGGGATTAGAAGATTGGTGTGTGATACCACCTGGTGTTGGTCATATCATGAATGGCAAATTTCCTGAAATTGACAAAATATGCCGTTTTGTTTATCAACCAAATTTGGTTGTGAAATATACCCCTGATGAAAAGCAATTAGAAAAATCACTAACGATCGAAACCTGCGGAGCAGTTGACTCCACTTTTTTCGATGTATTTAATGTCAAACTTTTAATCGGATATGAAAAAACAGCCCTTAAGGATGTTAATTCAGTATTAATCACAAAAAGAATTGCACTTCAATTATTTGGAGATGAAGACCCTTATAATAAGGTAATTACTATTAACAGCTCATTAAGATGTAAAGTGACCGGTGTGATTGACGACAGCCAGAATTTTCATTTTAAATCCGACCTTTACATC
>JAIPBB010000251.1 GCA_021739805.1 Saprospiraceae bacterium
CAATGTCTTTGCATAATAGTAACTTTTATTTTCGTCTTTTGCCAATGTTTTTAAGTTTTCCAACATACATCTGTAAAGCTTCAGACGGGAATGCTCTTGAAATCTTTCCGAGTATCTAAAATTTCAAGCAGGTAGTAATTTTCATTGTTCACAGCTACATAGATTTTAATCGGTGTGACTTGTTTTGCTCCAATTTTGGGGATTACCCGTTTTACTTTTCTGGTTACTTTCATGATTTTGGGCATGTGAGTGGTTAAGGCCATGCGATTGTATAATGATCCTCCGGTAGTGTATGCAATACGTTTAACATCTTGAAATGGGTATGGTTTAAGCAGTTCTTCTTCTCTTGGTTTAAGCTCACCAATTTCAGATTGTTTTGGTTGATAGAATACTCTTGCCGTTGCCCTTTTGACAATCCCTTTTTAGATTAAACATTCAATAGCTTTGGCGGCAGCATTGTATTGCGATTGGTCAATAGCGAGTCGCTGATACTTGAAGGTTGTTCCTTCCTTCATCCTATTGTTCTTACGTTCTTTTTTCTCCTCTATCTTCATTTACTGACGTTACCACTTAGTGAAAACAAAGAAAAGAAATTGTTGGGCTTTGTCTAGTATTTTTAGCAAAATAATTGACATGTTGGATTTGATTTCAGAAAAAAGCCAGAATATTAATGTGTCTTTAAATGTTTGCCTAACAGTCTCGGTTTTAAGTAGTATCGTGGTTCAGCACTAAACTCTGCAGGTGTACACCAAACTGAAAATCCGAAAGGATTTTCAAAAGTAGGTGAGAACAAGCAATTACTTTTAGCCTTGGGGCAGTTTTTAATTGTTGATTCCAAATTTCAGTTGTCGATTGTATTCTTCTGACGAGAAAGTCCCTTTTGAATCTTTAATCAGATTTTTTTCACTCATCGTCCAAAGCTCAAATCCACTAACTTTCACTTTGTGGTTTTTCCCACTGGGGTCCGCGTCAGTTCCGGTTAAGGTCCAATGAAATTCTATTCCATTAGGTTTATGAACTAAACTGTCACAACTTACCTTCAGATCTGGAAATTTGGTCATAAAACTTTGTGCAACTTTGGAAATTGCGTTTCTTCCCAAAGCGGGTTCTCCATCGTTTATCTGTAAAACTCCGTCATCCTCAAAAAACATAGCAACAAACTCTGGTCGCTTACTACCCCAGACTTGTGCATAACCTTCTGCAAAAATGTTTATGTCAAATTTTAGTTTTTGTTTTGGTTGCTCATGAACTGACCAGGCAATACTAAACAGCTTCCATTCACCATTAGATTTTATCAGTGTGATATGATTAATTTCCCGTTTTCCCGGAACTCCAAACTGACTGATTACAGCATCGGCTTTAACCAATGCCATTCGATCTGTAACAATAATCTCGTAATCATCAACTATTTCTAAATATGGCTTGGATTGAGCGTTTTGATATATATCATAGATTTCTTCAACAGCCCACTGATTAGTCGTCCATAAACTATCATTAAAAGAGGTATTCCCGACAATTGCTCCTTCTAGAATCAACTCTTTCATTGCATTCACATTTTTGTTGCCCGCAGCAAAAAGAAGCTTTTCCACGAAATCCACTATTTCTTTATGGTCTTCGTTTAGCTCTGAACTTATTTTTTCTGATGCTGTTTGTTCAATTATTTTTGGTTTATTCGCATTGAATTGACAACCGAAAATCAGAAAAGAAAAGGTCAAAATCGAAATAATGTTGTTACCGGGAATATTTGTCATTTACTGTTATACATTGTTGTGCAACGTTTTTTATTCATTTTTTTTCCAATTGTTTATGCGAACCATCACAATTCGGTTTTCGTTTTGAAAGTCCGCAAACACAGTCATTCAGACCATAACCATCCATAATTTTTTGCATATTTTTTTCAATTGTAGATGTTATCGTTCTGGATTGTTTTGGTTTTGCAAAATGTAAAAGATAACCTCGCTGTCTTCCAGCGGTCAGATTTTTGAACGCTTTTTCAAAGTCGGGATTTTCTTTAAACTTCTGTTCTAATTCTTCAGGCATTTCGAAGTCAGTAGTTTTTTTCTTCTCAACTTTCTTTCCCGATTTTTCATTTCCGATTGCTTCTTGGATATAATTTTTTAGAGTTAATTCGAGTTCCTCAATTTCAAGTAATTCTGTAAATCTGATTTGTCTTGCCGATTGGACGTTTTCAGTCTGTTGGATTAAGAGATTTTCAGGGTCTTTAAGCAATGCACCTTTGTGAAATAAAATTGCACAATAGTCTTTAAATTCATGGATTAGTACAATATTTTTTCCGTTGTCAGTGTAGCACGGATGCATCCATTTGAATTCTTCTTTAAGTCCAGATTCAAGAATGATTCCACGAAGTTTGGTCAATTCCGCTTTCCACTTTTCAAGTCCATTTATGTATTTATTAACGTCTTCGTTCATTGTTTTTGGGGATTCTGCTACCTGCTGCACAAAGGTTAAAAAAACGCCTGTTTTAATGGTGTTTATTTTGTGCTAGAAACAGTATTTATCCAATTTTCAATTGTTGTTAAATAATCAGGATGCAATTTAGACCAATAAGGAAAATCACTTTTCCCAATATTATTCATTGAATGAGAGGCTCCTTCCAATAAAACGGTTTTAAAATTATTATTGCCCGATTTTATCAGTGCTTCCGCGATAGTTTCATAACTATTTGCGGGTATTATTTCATCATTTGTTCCTTGTAGAATCAGAATCGGTTGCTTTGCTGTTTCAAAGTAAGGTATTGGACTATAGAGTAGTTTTTTATCTGTTTGGACTTCATGCAGATTTGGTACCCAAATATTGGCAAACCACGAATTAGATTTTTCATTATCTATAGCCTTTTCCAAATCAGTTCTGGATAGTTTTCCGGCTATAAATTCAAAAACCTTTCGTTGAAATTGAGTTGCCGCATCAATTTCATTTCCGATTAGGTCTGCATTTCTATTTTTCCAATAATTTAAATCGCTTTCCAGTAAGGAAACGCCGGGACAACTTACTGCAATCCCATATTTCAAATTTTGCATTTTACTTAAAATATATGGAATTTTAGAAGCTCCTTGACTACTTCCTTTTATTCCTATTTTTTTGAGTGGAATTCCAGTCTTGTTAGAGAAATATTCTATAGCCGTGACATCATCTGCTAATAGTTCTTCAATTGTTGCAATATTCCAATTACCCTCAGAATTTCCGGTACCCCTTTTGTCATAATGAAATGTAGTAAATCCCATTTGAGCAAATAGTATGGCTTCCGCACGTGATGCACTTCGGTCTGAGTTTCCGGAAGAAGTCACAATTACAAAGGCATTCCCATCATTGTTATCTGAATACCAAATAGTTCCATTTAGACTTAATCCACTTGATTCGAAACTAACGTCTTCACTTTTGGGCGCTTTGGTATTATCTAAAACTTCCTTCTCTAATGTGTACATGGTTGTAATGGTGTCCACAGTAAGTGACCCTTGAAGTTTGCTATAATTATCAATCCATTTGTTTTTGAAGGAGTAAGTGTAAAAATCGCTTTGTAACTTAAAATTTATTGAATCTCCGTTTACTTCAATATTTTGAAACGGAATTCGATTGGCATTTTGCTCCAAACTCGTAAAGAAAACATTGAAACTTGCAGAATCTCGTTCTATTTCAAATAGTATGTTATCGGAAAAGTTACCATGTTTAAATATTCCGCTAAAGTTACCAGTCATTTCATCTCTTTTAATGCCCGAATTGGGATTACAAGAAAATATTCCAAATACCAGGAAAATGATAATTGTTTTTTTCATATATAATTCTATAAATGTTTGTGTTTGATGCATTGTTAGCCGCAGTCATTTTATTATTTATTTGCTGTCATTTCAGTTACTACTTTTCCGTCATATTTCCAAATTCTATTTGTGCCCCCAAACCAAATATTGTCTTCGAAATCACCTAAAATGAATAACAGATCAGAAAAAGTCTTACCGTTGTAAATAAATTTAGAAAATTTTTGACCATCAAAGACACATAAATTCCCAAATTGTGCTCCAAGCCAAAGATTACCATTTCTATCTTCATAAATGGCTCTTATTCTCTTACTACAAAGACCATCTGCTTCGTTTTTATTCGATAATTATTCGAAAATAATGGTTCGATATGAACTTATATTATACGATAGCGGTTCGGTAAAATGCCCTATAACGATCAAGTGTAAGATCAGTATCGGATTTCAAAGCGATTACCTGTCCGTCAACACCAAAGTTTATTAAATCACTACCCTTCGATTTCCACTTCACTCGTGATTACTCGTGTATAATGTTGTAGCCAGTTTTTCTTTGTAGTTTTTCTCTAAATTTTTTGCAAAAGCTAATTTGTCATTTCTTAAAAATTCCATTTCTTTTCCATTTACAATGGTCGGATGGATGGCTCTAAGATGTTTATCGCTCCAATTTGCAAGCTCTACAAGTAGGGGGGTTAAAGCCAATCCCTTATCGGTTAAAAGATAGAGGTTGGTCTTCTTATTATCCGGCCGTTGTGTTTTGATGATGATTCCAACTTCTTCCAGAACCTTGAGTTTGGCCGAAAGAATATTGGTAGCAATGGCTTCTTCACTTTCTGTAAAGTCTTTAAAGGTTTCTTTGCCTTCGACTAGCATTTGCTTTATGATTACCAACATCCACTTGTCACCTAAAACATCCAAGGCTGAAGTAAACGGGCAATTACATCTGAAAACTTTTTGCATATCTTAACAATCTGTTGAATATTACTTGCAAAATGAAAGTTATTTTTCTATTTTTACTTGCGAAACAAAAGTAATAAATTTTAATCAGAAAGGAAAGTCAATGAAAAAAGTAATCTGTGTTATTATGTTATCAGGTATTCTCGCTTCCTCTAGCATAGCGCAAACAAAATCAACAAGCGAGCTAAATCAATCAAAGGTATCAACAATGAATAAAAAAGAAACAGTAGGTGCTTTCTTAGGTGCCGTTTTAAAGAACGACGCAGCAACAATGCGGGAACTGGCTAATGATAATTACATCCAGCACAATCCATTTATTCCAACCGGATTAGAATCTTTCATCCAGATGCTTCCTATTTTACAAGAAAACGGTACAACCGCTGAAAACATTCGCATGTTCCAGGATGGCAATTATGTGTTTATGCACAACATTTGGAGAAATGCCAAGCCTTTTGGAGCAGATGAGATGGTGTCGTTTGATATTATCCGATTAGATGATAACGGCAAAGTAGCCGAACATTGGGATGCCATGACCCCATTGGTAAAAGAAACTGCAAGCGGAAGGACGCAGACTGATGGTCCGGCAACCGCATCAGACTTGGAAAATACCGAAGCAAACAAAGCGTTAGCTAAGGCGATGGTAGAAGATATTCTGATGGGCAAAAACCCGAATAAGATTGCCGATTATATCAGTTCCGAACAATATGACCAACATAATCCTGGTATAAAAGATGGATTGGCCGGTATTGTAGAAGCGGTTGAACTTCTCACTTCTCAAAACAACATGTTTAAGTACACTAAAATCCACAAAGTATTGGGTGAAGGAAACTTTGTACTTACTGTAAGCGAGGGCGAATGGAATGGTAAAAAGCAAGTCTTTTATGATTTGCTTCGATTTGAAAATGGAAAAGCTGTGGAACATTGGGACGTTATTCAGCCTATCCCAACCGAAGGGTTAGCAAATAATAATGGAATGTTTGGATTTTAAGTTTATAAAGAATTAATAACTATTAAAAAGGTCAAAAATTAAGAATATAATTATCACTTGAAGCAGCAAAGATTTTGCAGATAAGGGCTATCAAGTTTTTGCTACCATGCGTAATGCAATTGGAAAAAATACAGCAGTAAAAACTGAATTAGAAGCATATTCTGCCCACATCAAAGTTGTGGATATGGATGTTACCAACGAAACTTCCGTAAAAGAGGCGATAGATTGCATCCTTGCAGAAACAGGGAAAATCGATATATAAATCAACAACGCAGGTATTATGTACCTTGGTATTACGGAAGCTTTTGGAATAGTACAGGCGCACCAGCAGATGGAAACCAACTATTATGGTGCTATTAGAACGATGCAAGCGGTTTTACCTTCAATGCGTAAATCTGGTACCGGGCTAATTATCAACACATCTTCGCTGGTGGGCCGTATGTCACCGCCGTTTTTCGGAACCTATACGGCTACCAAACATGCTTTATGACTCAATGTTATGTGCAGTTTTTACTATTTAACTTTTTCAAAGAAAATATCTTTTGCTCGGCTACTTGAAACTTTGAAACCGATAACTTTTCCTAAATTATTTCTATGAAAACTAATTTCTCGAAACGAACCTTTACTTCCAATAAAATAGTCTTTCATTACAGCCGTTAAGTTAAAATTACCCAGTCTTTGGTGATTTGCATATAGAATGTTTTCTTCAATATTAAAAGTATAATATGCATTCAATTCGGGACTAAAATAATTTCCGGTAAATTCTTCTAAAGAATTCATGGTATAATTTGCAGGAATGTATTTGTCAAATACAATAACATATCCATCATCCAAGGTTACGTTCATCTGATTAGAAATAAAGGAGACTGAAGTGTATTCATCTGTTTGCATTTCAAATTCATTTTCTCCAACGGGAATAAGTGCAGTATTATCGTTGTTAGCTCGCATATAATACAACGTATCGTCTAATATCGCAATTTGTCTTGAATAATTATCATTGTAGTTCCAATAATATCCTTCAAAAGATGCCAGTTCCTTCGTGTTTTTTTCAATCGGCTTTTTATGTGAAAGAATCGTTTTGGAATTAGAGATACTTTGTTCTTGTGAAAAGTATTCTTGTAAACAAATGTCTGTCAATTGTCTTACTATTTTAGCACCATTTATATCTGAACGATTAATAGTTACTATAATGCTGATGTCTTGCTCAGGAAATCTGCCTAAATATGCTTGATAGCTAGCGTCCATACCGCTATGCTCAATTCTCGGTAAACCTTTATAAGTATTTACAAATTGACCAAGTGCATAACCAAATGAATCACCATTATTTAACTTTCCTAAAGTGTTCATTTTTTGAAAGATATCTTCATTTCCAATTGTTTCCTTTGTAAAGTTAATTGCCCACTTACTCAAATCTTCAATAGTTGTGGCTAGATTTGTTGCTCCAACACTTGTGTTATTAAAAATATCTTCTAAATATTGGTCATCTCTTTTGTAATAAGAATTTGCCTTATTATTTATTACGACACCTTCTTTATCAACAAATTGAGTATTGTTCATTCCTAAAGGAATAAAGATGTTTTGCTTCATATATTCAGCAAAGGATTTCTCAGAGACTCGAGCTACTATTTCAGCTAAAAGGGTATAACCGGAATTGCAATACATATATTCTTCATTAGGCATAAAATTTAGCGATTGTTGTTTGTATATAAGGTCAAGTACTTGATTATTACTAATTATATCATCTAATCGCCATCCGGCAAGCCTCAGAAGATTCCATTGATCCTTTATTCCACTTGTATGATTTAGAAGGTTTCTGATTGTGATATTGTTACCAAATTCATTCATTTCAGGAATGTACTTTCTGATATTATCATCTAATGAAAGTTTCTCTTCTGCTTCCATTAACAAAATTGCAAAAGCTGTAAATTGTTTCGAAACTGAAGCTACATGAAAAGAAGTTTTGTCAGTTATAGGAATTTGATGTTCTAGATTTGCAAGTCCATATTCTTTTTGTATTGCTAATTCATTTTGATGTACAATTCCTATAGCTATACCGGGTTTATTCAAATTATAATCTTTAAATAGACTGTCAATTTCCCCAACTATTCGGGATAAATTAAATTCATTTTCTTCACTATCCTGAGATTGAAGATTAGTTGTAAATATTAGCAAGCAAGTACATGCTATTAAGAGTTTGTTGAGATAATTCATTTTTCCCTTTGTTAACTTCATATTTGTCTAAACCATTTTAATTGGGATAAGGGTTGGAAAATATTGCACATAAAACCGTCTCGGCTAAAAGTAGCACGGGATTTCATGTCACGCCACTACC
>JAIPBB010000252.1 GCA_021739805.1 Saprospiraceae bacterium
CATGCCCAACAACGCTTTTTTTTGACTGTTTTTCCATACTAAAAAAGTTTTATGAAACCATTTTCATAAAACTTTTACTTACCCTTAGGGAATAAGGTTATTCAGTTGATTTTACCAACCATTTTTGAGTATTATACCCTTTTTAAAGAATTTACTTGACTCTATATTTATACTCAACAATTTCTTCGTTGATATTAATAATATGGTCTCCAATTTTTTCACAAAGAGCATAAAGACCACTGTAGGAAATCCCGGCTTCATAGGAATATTCTTTTGATTTCTGTGTGTTAAAATGGTCTTCTCTAAGTTTATCCCTATAGCTGTTAATTGCATTTTCGGCATTTCTTGCATCATCAATTAATACTTCAGGCCATTCATCATTTAGGTTTTCACACATAATGTTAAGAGCATTTCTGACGAGATTAAACATATTATCCAGATTATCGCGAAGTTCCTGGGTAAACCATGCTTTTTGCTTGTTTTTATTTTCAATATTAACAGCCATTTGCATACACATATCACCAATACTTTCAAGATTATCAACTATTTTTAGCATAGCCCTGATTTGACGAAATCCTAATTCACTAAGTTTCCCTTGAGAAATACGGGTTAGAAACTTGGCAATTTCGATTTCCATATTATCAGTTATTTGCTCATAATGGTCAATTTTTTTGTATAATTTGGCGTAGTTCTTACTTCGTTTTTCAAGTAGAAGATCCGGCACAAAACCAAACATTTTATTAACTCTTTTCCCGAAAATAGATATCTCATTCTTAGCCTGAGCTAAAGAAATTTCAGATGTTGAAAGTAGTGCAGTGTTGATATATTGCAACCTGAATTCTTCTTCGTCTTCATCTTTTTGTGGAACCATTTTTTCAACCAATTTAACTATCAATGTTGTGAAGCCAATTAGGAATGCAGTATTAAGAATGTTGAATGTAGTATGAAATGCAGATAGGGCAAAAGGTTTAACGGAATCCGTAGTAAAAGCGGAATAGCCATTTATTTCTTTTGTAATCCAATCAATACCATTTAAAAATGGGAAGAAAACAATGAGTAACCAAACAACACCAATAACATTGAAAACAAGATGAGCCCTGGCTGCTCGTTTTGCGGAAACGTTGCCTACCATTGCTGCTAAATTTGCTGTAATAGTTGTTCCAATATTTTCTCCTAATATCATAGCAGCGGCCATTTCAAAAGGAATTAACTCATTATAGCAAAGCACAAGAGTCAGTGCCATAGTTGCACTCGAAGATTGAATAGCAACAGTGATAATTGTACCAAGCAATACGAAAATTATTATAGAACCATATCCGAAATTCACATAATTAGCAAGGAAATGAAAGAATTCAGGGTTGGAATCCATATCAGGAACATTAGATTTCAAGAAATTCAAACCTAAAAACAGAATTGCAAAACCAATTAATAATTCTCCCCATGATTTTCGATTTGAATTATTAGAGAAGAATAAGGGGAAGGCAATACCAATTATCGGAAGTGCAAGTGCACTTAAACTAAACTTTCCAAAACCTAAAAATGTTATTAACCATGCAGTTACGGTTGTTCCAATGTTTGCACCCATTATCACACCAACAGCACCAACCAATGAAATTAAACCGGCATTTACAAAACTTACAACCATTACTGTTGTTGCTGATGATGATTGAATTCCTGTGGTTACTAAAAAGCCTGTGAAAACGCCTCTTAAGCGACTTGAAGTCATTGTAGCAAGAATGCTTCTCATTTTATTTCCGGCAACTTTTTGAAGAGATTCACTCATCAATTTCATTCCAAACAGGAACAAACCTAATGAGCCAACTAAAACCAGAATTTTTCCAATAGTATTTACAATTTCCATTAATACAGTGACTTAGGCGAAGTTTACTTAGTGTTTAATTATTTACAAATAAATGATAAATTGTTAATTTAATCTAGAAATTAAATTTTTAGTATTAACAATTTATTAACATTAAGTTAAGGGTAAATTAATTTATGAGAAAATTACAGAAAGGATAAAATTTTAATAGTTTCTTGCTCCAAAAATTGCACTACCAACTCTAACCATTGTGCTTCCTTCTTCAATTGCAATTATATAATCATCCGACATTCCCATTGATATTTCTTTAAATTCTGGCTTATCTGCAAAGAATTTGCTTTTTAAATAATCGAAGTATTTTTTTAACTGTTTAAATTCTGAACGAATAACTTCAGTGTCGTCTGTATATGTTGCCATACCCATAACTCCTACAATTTTTACATTTGTTAGTTTAGAGAATTCTTCTGATTGGAGTATGTTTTCTGCTTCTTTAATATCAAGTCCAAATTTAGATTCTTCAGTAGCAATGTGAAATTGCAGCAAACAATTTATTGTTCTGTTTGAATTAGTTGCTTGCTTATTAATTTCCTTCAAAAGTTTTAAACTGTCAACAGCTTCAATCAAACTAATGAAATGTGCAAAAAACTTAACTTTGTTGGTTTGCAAATGCCCTATATAGTGCCATTGTATATCATCAGGAAGTTCAGGTTGTTTTTTAATTAAATCCTGAACTTTGTTTTCTCCGAAAATCCTTTGACCTGCCATATAAGCCTCCAATATAGTGTCATTTGGTTTGGTTTTAGAAACTGCAACCAGTTTCACATTTTCAGGAATGTTTTTTAGAATTGTTAATAGATTTTCTTTTACTGACATTAGATTATGGTTTTAAGGTGTAAATTTAAAAATTATTTTTGCCTTTACAATTTTTATTATTTTAGAACTAAGTATAAAAAAATTGAAGACTTTATTTATAATGTTATGATTGAAGAATATAAGATATCAGATGATGTCAAAAAAGCTTTGCGAATCACTAAAATCATTACAACAAAAGAAGGAAACAAGGTTTTTATTTTTCAGTTGGGATGTTTTGATGCATTTCTTAGATTTTTCCTTGTTTGGATATTTACTATTGGAAATATTCTGATTGCAATGGGAGAGATTATCGCTATGGCAATGGATTCTTTTCCTAAAGAAATTTGGTGGGCACCAATAATCCATATTTTACTACTCTTGTTTCCTTTTTTTATGCTAAAGGATTTGCCACCTAAAGGTATGGAAATCAATAGTGATAGTCTAAAATTAGCTTATAGGAAAATCTTTAATGGAATGAAATATAAGGATATAAATCTTTCAAAGATTGATTATTTAAAATCATATTTCACATCTTATAAAGGCACACTAAGAACCGAAATAAGAGGAGTAATGAATTCAGGTCGGTCGAAACTAATATTTAAATCACGAATATCTGAAGAAGCTGAGCACAAAATTGTTTCAGGTTTTTTTTCTGAATTACTAAATAAAGAAATTAAGGAATGATTAGCTATTTTAAATCCTTGCTCAAACAATCTGCATTTTGGATGCTGTTTTTTGCATTTATTCGCCTTATATTCATACTGTTCCATATTCAAATAATTCTTAAAGAAGAAGCTGAATTTTTAAGCATAATAGCAAGTTTTTACCATGCCTTAATTTTAGATTTATCAACATGTTGTTATATTTTGATTTTCCCTTTTATAATAAATACTCTACAACTGTTTTTCAGGCTGAAAGCTTTAACTAAAATTTTAACAGTTTACTCTGCATTAATAATCTTTATCATATCGCTAATTACTGTTGTTGAATTAGGTGTTTTTAGCGAGTGGCAGACAAAACTTCATTATAAATCATTAATGTATTTACTACATCCTCAGGAAATTTTTCAAACGGCACAAACCGGCCTAACAATATTCCTAATAGTTATTCTTCTTATTGTATTTTCACTTTCTTTGTTTGTCTATATGAAGTTTTTTAGAGTTAAAGTGATAAAAATTACTTCTAATTATATAGTTGCTTTTGTTAGTATTTTAGTAATTCCTATAATCCTTTTTATTGGAATTAGGGGAGGAGTCAAACCAATTCCAATAACTCAAAGCGAAGTTTTTTACTCTAAACATTCGGTTTTAAATTATGCAGCAATGAATTCTGCGTGGAATCTTGCCTATAGCATTACTCATAATTATGAAAATATTGAAAGAAATCCCTTTGCATTTTATGATGAAGAAGAAGCAAAGCAATTAGTTGCTAAAATTTACAAAACTGATTCAGATTCTATAGTCGAAATATTAAACAACAAACGACCAAATATAGTGATAATAATTCTTGAAAGCTGGTCAGCAAATATAATTGAGTCAATAAGTGGGGAAAAGGGTTATACACCTGAATTTCATAAACTTGAAAAAGAAGGTCTGTTGTTTACTAATTTTTATGCTTGTGGAACTCGTTCTCAACAAGCGATGTCTGCAATTTTTGGCGGTTTTCCATCAACTCCTATTGTTGATATAACTGAAAACATTGAGAAATATTCTAAACTTCCAAACATAACATCAAAGATTAAAAACATTGGTTACAGTACTTCTTTCTACTTCGGCGGACAATTGAGATATGGAAATATAAAAAGCTATCTTATGTCAAATGGTTTTGACAGGCTGGTTGAAGAAGTGAATTTTGATAATTCTATTCCTAAAGGAAAATTGGGCCTACATGATGAATTTGTTTATAGCAGACATATTGAAGATTTAAATAAAGAAAAGCAACCGTTTCTTTCAGCAGTTTTTACTTTAAGTTCTCATGCTCCCTATGATATGCCAATGAAAAAGAAGAGGTTCAATGAAGGTTCCGAAGTAAATTTTTTAAACTCAATTTATTATTCTGACCAATGCCTTGGTAAATATTTTGAAGAAGCAAAAAAACAAAGCTGGTACAGCAATACACTTTTTATACTAGTTGCAGACCACAGTCGTTCAACTCATTTGCATCTGGGTTATGGGGAGCCGGCTCATTATAAAATTCCACTTTTGCTTTTTGGTGATGTTATTAAAGATGAATTTAAAGGAAAAAAAATTAGCAAAATCGGATCACAGCATGATATTGCTTCCACTTTGCTTTTTCAAATGGATATATCTAGCAATGAGTTTGTGTGGAGTAAAAACTTGCTAAATCTTCACTCACCGGAATTTGCTTATTATTGCTTTAATGAAGGATTAGGCTGGGTAAGACCTGACAATTATTTTGTTTGGGATAGAAATGTACATGGCTATTATTCAGTTCACTTACAACCCGAATTAAAGGATTCTATCATTAAGGAAGGAAATTCCTATTTGCAATATTTATTTCAGACTTATATGGATATGTAAGCTGAAAAGCAAATTATATGCATGAGATGTTGAACGTTAGATATTGGTAGTTAGAAATTAGAAATTAGAAATTGGAAATTAGAAATTTACTACTAGCATCTGATTACTGACATACTGAATACCGAATACTGAATACTGAACACCGAATACCGAAACATCAAAAATCATCATTTGTTAATCGATATTCGATGTTCATTATTAATCAAAAAAAAGCCACCCACAAAATTGCAGATGGCTTCCAATTCATATATTTAATCTGATAGGATTCTAGTTGTCTAATGAGTGAATAATTAATCCACTTCTAAGTTTTGGTTCGAACCATGTTGTTTTAGGTGGCATAATATTTCCTGAGTCTGCAATATCAATTAATTGTTTCATCGAAACAGCGTAAAGAGCAAAAGCAACTTTCATTTCGCCACTATCAACTCTGCGTTTCAATTCGCCTAAGCCTCGGATTCCACCAACAAAATCAATTCTTTTCGAAGTTCTTAAATCCTGAATATCAAGATGTGGTTCAAGAACCTGATTTGTAAGTATTGTTACGTCAAGAACACCAACCGGGTCATTATCGTTATAAATACCTTCTTTAGCAGTTAGTTTATACCATCTTCCTTCTAAATACATTGAGAATTCATGAAGTTTAGCCGGTTTATAGATTTCTGTTCCCATGTCTTCAACATCGAAACCTGCTTTAAGTTTTTCAACAAATTCTTGTGGTGTTGCACCATTCAAATCTTTAACAACTCTATTGTAATCAATAATTGTTAATTGATCGTCAGGAAAATGAACAGCAAGGAAGAAATTATACTCTTCATCACCTTTATGGTTTGGATTATTTGCTTTTCTTTCGTTTCCAACAAGAGCAGCAGCAGCAGTTCTATGGTGTCCGTCAGCAACATAAGTTGAAGGTAATTCAGCAAAAAGTTCTATTATTCTATCGATTTTTGCTTTATCTCTGATTACCCATAAATGATGTCCAAATCCTTCATCAGCAACAAAATCATATTCAGGGTCTTCGATAATAACACTATCAACAATATCATCAATTTCCTTTACTGCCGGATAGGTGAAAAACACAGGTTCGTAGTTAATTCCACTTAGACGAATATGTTTTATTCTGTCTTCTTCTTTATCAGGTCGTGTAAGCTCATGTTTTTTGATAACATTATTCATATAATCTTCAACACCGGCACAACCAACAATTCCATATTGTGTTTTACCATTCATGGTTTGTGCATAGATATAAAGATATTCTTCATCATCCTGAAAAAGAACACCTTCTTTTAGAAGATTAAAGAAATTTTCTTTTCCTTTTTCATAAACTGTATCATCATGGTCATCAATACTGTCATCTAAATCAATTTCAGGTTTTGTTACATGAAGATAGCTGTACTTAGTAGCTTCTAATCTAGCTTCTTGTTTGTTTAATACATCGTAAGGACGAGCAGCTATTTCCTGAGCTTTATCCTTTTGTGGTCGCATTCCTTTGAATGCCTTTAAAATTGCCATTTTCTATAAATTTAGTTTTTAAATTTTCTTATTTAATATTCATTATCATCATCATCATTGTTATAATCAACAGTTTCAGCCACTGCTTTTTGACTTGGATGGTAATTGCTGGAACTTCCATTTCCCTCACGACTACTGCGCTGGAGTGAAGAAATTAATGCGCCAAGCATTTTAGAGATTTCAATCAGGCAATAACGTGATTGTTCTTCAGTTTCTTCGCTTATATAATCAAGACGTTTTGCTATTGTTGTGAAAACAATGCACTCACGAATTGATGTTTTTGCTAATTTTAAATGATAAATAAACTGGCTTTTATTTCTTCCTGAGCCTTCAGCAATGTTGAGTGCAATGTTTTGAGCAGAATTTAAAAATTTTGTTGCTAAACCGTTTACTTCTATTTCAGGAAAGAGTTTAGTAGTTTGAAAAACCCATTCAATATATTTAAGGGATTTATCATAAAGTCTTAAATCTTCAAACCTGAAAAAGTTGTACGTTCTTTCTTCTTCCATTTTTTGTTTTGTTAGTTGAGTGATTTAATATATTTAATTTTTAGACAAAAACATCATATGATTTCATTTGCAGAAACCAGAAAAATGTAATTGAATTTGTGATTTAATCTCAATACACAATTTGAAGCTAGTTTACCATGAAAGTTTTATCACCATTTTCGATGAATTTAACTATTTGCTCAGCACCGGCAACACCTGCATTAATATTAGCTTCAGCTGTTTGGGCACCCATTTTTTTAGGTGTAAAGAAATATCTTGCAGCATCAAATTTCTCAGCGATTTCGTCTTTGCAATCTGGTGCTATATCCGAAAGATAAACGAAATCATTTCTTTCCGACATAACTTTAAGCAAAGCTTCTTCATCAATAACTTCTTTTCTTGCTGTATTAATTAAGGTAGCACCTTTGGGCATTTTTGAAAGTAAGTCGTAATTGATAGACTTTTTTGTTTGAGCATTAGCCGGAATATGTAATGATAGATATTGACATTTTTTGTATAATTCTTCAACAGAATCCAATGCTACAACACCATCGTTTGTAATTGCTTCTTGTGGAATAAAGGGGTCGTGAGCATAAACTTTCATGCCAAATCCCATTGCAATTTTAGTAACATATCTTCCAACATTACCATAAGCATGAATTCCAATGGTTTTGTCTTTTAATTCTGTTCCTGCTTTTCCGTCAAAGTTATGTCTTGCATTAAAAATAGCCATTCCAATAGCAAGTTCAGCAACAGCATTCGAGTTTTGTCCAGGAGTATTCATTGCTACAATTCCTTTTGCTGTGCAA
>JAIPBB010000253.1 GCA_021739805.1 Saprospiraceae bacterium
TGCTCCTTATATCTGAACTTCCTGGCTATTATAAATAAAAAAGTAATGAAAGGTAAGGAAAAGGTAATGTCATAACTTCATACATTAATAATAATTACAACAAAATATTACCTTTTTCGCGTTTTTTGAATATATATACACCTATTATTTACTTTTAAATTAATTTGCCATCTCCCCCTCGGATCTCGGTTCTCGGATTTCGAATCTCGTATCTTGAACGAAGTGAAATCCCGATCACTGATCACTGGTCACTGCAGCGAAGCTGCCTTCATTCAAAATTCATAATTCAAAATTCATAATTGGTAAAATATATACCCCTATTTTTAACTTTTTAAATAATTTGCCTTTGCTCATCGCTGTCGCATTTTCACAATTTCCCAATTTCCCAATTTCCTCCCCCCCTTCGGCGAAGCCAGTCCATCCCTCAATCCCTCAATCAGTCTTTCCCTCGTTGAACGAAGTGAAATCCCGTTCACCGATCACTGATCACCGTTCACTGCTGAACGCAGTGAAGCCCCATTTTCAATTTTACATTTCTTGTCGCTGTCATTCAAAATTCATAATTCAAAATTCATAATTGGTAAAATATATACCCCAATATTTGATTTTTTAAAAATTCACCCCTTCGCACCTTCTCCCCTTCCCGCCTTCGTGCCCTCGTGTTTTCGTTTCACACCCTCGTGCTTTCGTGCCTTCGTGCTTTCGCCCCCTCGCCCCTTCGCCCCTTCGCATTTTCGTCTCCCGTTTCCCGTCTCCCGCTGAACGAAGTGAAGTCCCATTTTCGCATTTTCACCTCCCCCTCCCTCTCTCATCTTCTAATTTTCAATTTTCAATTTTCAATTTTCAATTAGCAGAATCGCCCCCCTCGCCCCCTCGTGCCTTCGTGCTTTCGTTCCATCCCTCTATCCCTCATTCACTCGTTCCCTCGTATATAAATTGTATCCAGCCACTCTCTTTCTCACAAATTTATTTGCCTGCTCTTTCCAGTGATTTCTTTCTTCTTCACTCAATGCCTGCCAGGCGGCTCCCACTTCTTTCATTTTATTACAGAAACATTCTGTCTGCGGATTGGTGTTGTGATTGTATGTTTTGCGATGATATATCCAGGGATTTTGACGGTAATCATCCTTATATTTTAATTCATTACGCGTATAATGCACTTCTTCGAAGATTTTGCCTTCCAATGCCAATATCCAGTTGCGCTGGCTTTGCATTCCTCGTCTATAAGTTGGCAGGCTTTCATATTCCGGCTCGGGTAATGCTAATATTTCACTTAAATGTTCTTCCAACCATTCTTCATATTCAGCGTCCAGGTCTTCATCATTGGTGATTTTGAACCACCTTTCTTATAAGGAATAAGACTCCGAATAACTCGGAGTCTTATTTCACTTCAATTAAGTAATTCTCTAAGTCTAAGCTATTTAAAAAGAATCATTTTTTTAATTTGAGAGTTTTCAACATTTAATCTATATAGGTAGATGCCAGATGCAAATCCACTTGCATCCCACACTACCGAACCAGTTCTTAATTCCTCATCACTTGTCACGGCGTAATTTGATAAAGACGGATCAATTTTCAATTCGCTGATGCGTTGTCCCTTCAGGTTAAAAATCTCAATCAATGGTTTCTCAATGTTTGGTGGTAACTCATAGCTAATGATCGTTGAGGGATTAAAGGGATTGGGAAAGTTTTTTAAAACAGGTTCAATCATTGCTACTATTTCTTCATTCTCAACTCCTGAACTTCCGGAAACATGGATATGTTTTGATGCTATTAATTCAGGATTACCCATCCCTTGTAATATCTCGAGCGTTACTCGATAAGTTCCGCTATCAGAAAAAGTATATTCAGGATTTTGCTCGCAAGAATCAATCTCCCCATCATCATTGAAGTCCCACAGCCAGTTAGAAATACCACCTCCACTTGATGTGTCGGAAAATTGCACTGTAAGTGGAGCTGTGCCTGAATCTGCGCTTGCCGTGAAGTTTGCAAAGTAAGGCTCTGGTCCATATTCAAGAACCGGGTAGATTGTAAAAGTCTCACCAAAATCCAGACTGTGGTATATATATATGTGTACTCTTGAGTGTAAATTCTGCACATATTGTACAAGCATATATATTTCTCCAGGTTGTCTTCCCCCAACAATTCCCTTTATAGGTAAATAAGGACAGTTAAATGTATTTTTTGTTTCCCATGACTGCCCATAATCACTACTATACCTTAGATTGCTGCCTTCAGATGAGTTAGAAAAGTAGCTGGTATGATAATACAACTCCCCATCTTCCACTCCTCGGGATATTTGATTTTTATTGGTCATGAAATAGAAAATATGCTGCAATTCAAGATTTTCAAAATTATCATAACTAATTAACAGACTCATTGAATCTAAATCAATGGATTCCCTTACTATGACATATCCAATATCGGCATTATTATCGATCTCTGAGGCTCTATAGTTTCCAAAGTAACCCTGGCATAGATGATCAATAAAAGTATTTCCATAATCTTCGCTATGCGTTATCTGTCTATTATATATAAATCCTTCGGTTCTTCCACTTTGCATATAAGCTACATCGTTATTTCGAAATATCCAGCTTCCTTCTTCTCCATAATTATAAGAGATAAAAAGATTATTATAGTGACTGCTGTAAATAACTCCTGGAGTAAGATCAGCCGAAATGCTATTAAAGACCATATTTGCATCTAATGTACTATCCATACAAGTTGCTGTTTCTCCAAAATCCATTGAATGATATATTGCTGCTGAAGTCGTTCTTGTTGCCGCTAAAAAGTAAATTTCCCCTACTTCCGGACCCCGGGTAATAGTAGTATCACAGAATATAGCTTTACTTGCTATAATTAGTAACATTATAAATAAGCCTGATCTTCTCATTTCATTACCTCCGGTGAGTTTTTTTATTTAGTGGAATAATAACCTGATCAATCAGTTATTGAACAATTGCCGGGGCAATAATTCAATCATCTCCATAATAATCTGACACAACTTTCAAATAGTTGATGATCAGCTATTTCCACATATAATTTTTGTTGAAGTATACGGTAGTCTGACTCAAACACTCGAGATAATAATCTCTTATGTACAATTTTAAAAAATACTAATTCAGATTTTCGTTAATTCTTAATAGCCAATCAATCATTAACGAATCAAACAAATACTAATGTGAAAAAATTGTCAAACATTTTTTTCCCTGTAGTGTTTTATTTATCAATTTAAAACAGGGATGCCTGTTCTCAAATTGATCTCTATAAATCTTGTCAGCCACCCATTAAACTCATTTTGGGCAATGGTACCTTACAAAAAATACTCTGTCAATTTTTGGCAGGAATCTTTTACACACTATTGTAAACCATAAGAATTTGGCTGCTTACACGAGCAAATGAATATTTTCTTTTCTTCTCTTCCTTTCGCGTTTTCCGCTTGTCGAGGCGTAGTAAAACGAAGACTGGCGCTTTCCACGGTTCAAATTCTTCCTTTTTGGTTCTGGCTTGTCCAGGTTAGGCTTTTGCATAGAGTCGTAATCCAGATATATCCGGACGACTATTTGTGAAACACTATTGCACATAGCGGGTTTAAAAGAAAAGACTCCAATTGGAGTCTTTTCTCATCATTATCAGCTAATCTGACTTGAGACTATTTGATCATAAGCATCTTTTTCGTCGATGAATAATCCTTTGTTTGCATATTATAAAGATATACTCCGCTGGCTGCTTGCTTACCGGAAGCGTTTAATCCGTCCCAGATGATTTTGTGTTGTCCTTTTTCATAAACTTCGTTTATCAGTGTTTTAACTTTCTGTCCTTTGATGTTATAGATGGAAATGCTGACTTCACTTTCTGCCGGCAATGCAAAAGATATAGTTGTCGTCGGATTAAATGGATTAGGATAATTGCTATACAATGCAGCTTCTGTAATTTCCGGGATTTCGTTATCCGGTTCATTATTTCTGAATAGCTGCTTCAATAAGTTACTTCTTATTACGCTATATTGTTTTGAAGATTTCGGTTTAAGTTCTTTCACCTGACCAAGATAGTCTGATCGACCGGTGTTTTCCATTACCATATAAGTATATCCGGCATCAATCACAGCAAAAACCGAATCTACAATCGTTGGTGGATTTTGTATGATATCTTCAAACCAGTCAATTGCCTCTCCGTATTCTTCGATTCTAATGTTGCAATGAGTTATCAAATAGTCGGAAAGATCTGTCATTTCTTCATCATATTGCATATTAGGTTCAGTTTCATAATACTGTTTTAATTCTGTAAAATTCTGATCAGACTTAACTCGCAAAGGAAGAAGTTTCTTAGCAGCAATCTTTGCAAATTTAGATTCCGGATAAACCGATATTATCTCCATAAAAGCCAGTTCTGCATCTCCGTAAGATTCATTATCTATTAATTCCTGAGCCGAAATATACATCTCTTCATCTGAACCATATTCTGTCATGCCACGACCCTCAGGATCCCAGATCGGAAGATAAATAAATAAATCATAAGGTGAAATATCTGTCTTTGAATAAAATGATGTTCCCCAGTAATTATTATCGATATAAATCGGAGATACACTCGGAGGCAATTGCTCACATTTAACATAACAATAATCATGATTATCGTCATAGATATTATTATGATAAAATTGACCTGGTCTGCTGTCATAATGAAATATTACTTCTCCTTCACTATTATCACTGATTATTTGATAAGGTTCACTTGATCTTCCTTCTAAATCGAAATTACTCTTATTGACTATGCACAAACCTATTCTGTTATTCTCAATTACATTATTACCTGCAATGTCAATATCAGAATGATAGGCAAATAATCCATAATCTGTTGTATTATTTCGGATTATATTATTACTGATAGTATTACTTTCACCAGAACCACTTTCCCAGAGCATTACTCCTGATTCACAGTTCTCTATAATATTATCAACTAACTTTACATTTACATACCCTGTTACTTCTAAGCCTGCTGCATACGGAGAATTATATAGATGACAACCGTCCAGATATAATGTCTCTAAAGACGGAGTATTATAAAATTCTGCAGTGATAGGTGAGTTATCAAACTCAACATTTGTGAAATGCAAATCTTTTCCATCCTCAAAAAAGGGTGTATTGATAAAACTGCCATTAGTTATCTCGATATCCCTCTTTGAATATACATAAGCGTTTTTAACTACGATGTTTTTCATGACAATTTCGCTGATATTGTATGTCAATTCCAGACCTTGCCAGTAATTCTGTGAAGCATCATCAACATCCGGTTCAAATATTACAGGATGATTTTCTGTGCCATTCACTGTTAAATCACCCAAACAGGTCAGTTTACTGTTTGCTTTTGCTTTAATCACGGTACCAGGCTGTATCGTCAGTGAACTTGTTGAAGGTAAATTCACAGCTCCAATAAGAGAAATTGTTCCACTCCAGTAATAATCTGTATCACTGGATAGTGTCCCATTTACTGTTTGTGAATATAGATTAGTTCGAAATTCATTCATTTTAGGGTAGAGATTACCATGAGTACTTACGTTATTATGCAGATCAGAAACCATTAATACTGACATGGGATCATTATCATAATTATCTTTTTTAATGGAGAATATAAAATCTATATCATCATCATCATCAATATCGCTAATCAGATTATTTGATATTGTACTTTCTTTAGGATATCTAAATAATGGATCACCATTTATGGCAAATCCCATTATAGTCTCTCCATCATCGAAAACTATATCAAGCTCAGAATCTCCGTCCAGATCATATAATGTTAAACCCTGGCACCAGCCATCTAACTCCACTATATCTGGACTTATTGTGAAAAGATTATTTATTTCACCTGAATCAATAAAATTTACTGATCCGTCATCTAATATAAACACCACTTCTGCCGCTCTATTATTGTCAATATCGCCTATTGCGCTGGAAACCAAAGAACGATCCAGATAATCCAGATTAATTGGAGTTATAATATCATCACCAAAACTATACTCGTTCACCTCATCATCTTTCGCTTGTGTAACTAAAATATGCTCATTTTCAAAAATAACACAATCAAATTCACCATCTTCATTATAATCCATTAAATTCAAATTTAACAGAGTGGGATAATTTAGCATTACTTCACTAATAATCTCGTAAGAATTATTATCAAACTCATATTTCTTGAAATTATTCCAACCAAAGCAATATAAAACGAAGATTTCGTTGATACCATTATTATCACTGTCTCCAATCGCGATATCCTGAATAGGTAAACCATTAGTTTCAATCGTATTTATTAGATCAAGATTTTCGTCAAATATTAGTAGATCAAATTCCGGAATAGCTGATGAAGCAATGATAATCTCATCAACTCCGTCATTATTTACATCACCTGTTGCATAAGTACCAATTCTACATCCTTCTGGTACATCATATGATTCTATCAGTGAACCATCTGATCCGTCTATCAAACAAATATCATGTTCACCAGATTCATCATTGATAATTATGTAGTTATATTGATGTGAAGATTCGCTATACAGTGGCATGAATGTACACATGCAATCATTATCATAATTCCAAATTAAATCACCTTCACTATCATATCTCTTACCTGAGATCAATATTGAATTATCCCAGAATAGTGCAGAACTATTCTGCTCATATCCTTCCTCTTCTATTACAACAGGATAATCATTACTTTCCTTATAGAATTCATATAGTTTTGATGTAATATTATTATTTTCATTTCTTTCGTTTATCAGGTTCTGAGGATCTATAAATATCCCGATCCTGTAATTTGTCGGATATTTTGTACTGACATCAAAATAAAAGACTGCATCCTCTGTTTCCATATATCCAATCCCATTGATCCTGGCATTTTCATGATATCTCTCACTCGTAAAGTTATCATATAGAGTACACCTTACGGATACATCATATAAATAGGTTAGTTGGCAAAGATTTGTAATACCGGCTGTCACGCATAATGTTTGATTATTCATATATTCGGCACTTATATTATCAGGGCTGCAATATAGATCACCGCAAACAACATTTTCTGTATCAAGATATATATTCAAAGCCGGATCTGAATATAAATTCATAATATTTCGTGACTCGATAGAATTTACACCGGTCACATTTAATTTTGCATAGAGTAACATTTCTCCAACAGAAGTAAGTGATCTATCATTTGCTTTGAATAGATACTTGTCTAAAACCTCAGGACTATGAGCTCCTTCAACTGCTCCTATATGGGCTATGCAGCCTTTTATACTGCTTGCGCATAGCATTTTCTCTGTAAATTCATCATCATACGATTGGAAATTTCCCGAATCACAACAACCACTGATTAGAATTGGCAATCTTCCTTCAACCTGATTGTTGTATTGTATATTCTGATAACTCCAATCGCCATTTTCAATAGACCATTTATAATACTCTCCATGTCCGATGTAAGTTACAAATATGTTACCTTCTATAATCTCAGCTAAAAGATCATCCGGATCACCATCTTGAATATCTGAAAACAGGTAATACGAATCTGGATAATATTCCTCCACAGGTATATGATTAGTTAACAAACTTGTTGTTGCAGATGAAGGTAGATAATTTGTTAAAACTTCATAATAAAATTGATCTCCCGCAGTATAAAAAGTATGATTTATAAACGCATATCTATCCTTCCAGCCATCATAATTAGGGGAAGAAACATCTATCGGTTCATAATTGCAGATCTTTGTACTCGCATTAGTTACCTGTATTAAGTCATCCGCAGGTATTCTACCAATCAATATATCAGGATATACATCTGGAATGCCGCTTAATTCAGTTAACTGGCTGAAATAAACATCGTAACCTTTACAGGGATCATCTTCTCCCATAGGCGGTACTGGCATGGGATAACTTGGTACGCAAATATCATCAGCGATTAAACCATCTCCAAAATAAGCATCACCATATAAAA
>JAIPBB010000254.1 GCA_021739805.1 Saprospiraceae bacterium
GGGAATACTTTTGATCATTTTTCCCTTTTTGTGGGGAATACTTTTGATTCCGCAATGGGGAATACTTTTGATCACAACTGGGGATTGCTTTTGATCAATTTCCCCTTTTTAGTGGGGAATCTTTTTGATCAGTGACAAATTCACCTTAAACAATATTTTTAAAAGCATATAATGGCGTTGCCGAAAAGCGGCACCCCAGAACAAGGATGCCACTTACTAGACAACTGCCAACATGTCCACCGACTTGTCCACCGACTTGTCCACCGACTTGTCCACCGACTTGTCCACCGAAGCTGGTTCTTTAGCGTAGGTGGAAGCTTGTTTGTTGCATAGGTGGGTAATTTTATTAAAATATTTATTTAACATAACTACTTTACAAAGCAACAAGACACGGAAGAACAAAGACTTAAATACATTAAAAAACAAGCCAAACGCCTTGGGTTTAACCTTCAGCCAATGATTACTAGTGATCATTTGTATTCGCTGGATATATTGCATTTTACCATGTGTGATACATGAAGACAGCACCATCTATCTTTGCTTGTTCATAGTATTTTTTGCCTTCGTTTTGGTCATCATAAAATTCATCATGAAGCATTTTTGATTCTTCAAGATTTTCGATTTCCCAATTATTTTCACTAATCATATTGCTGGCAATCTCTTTTGCTTTTTGTTCTTCTATTGCATCAATCCAACAATTAAAATAAGCACCTTTAACATTGCCATAGTCTTCCGATTTTTCTGTGAGTTTTGCACAATAAGTAATGAAATAGATATTCATTGGCTTAACAATTTCGTTTAACTTAATTCTGTGTTCTTTTCTTTTAAGTAATGTATTTTTTTTATGTGAGACTTCTTTAAAAGTTGTTTTAAAGTGGAATCATCCAAAGACATTTTATCGAATTCACCTTTTGTTGGATTTTCCTTCTTTAATTTATTCCAAGGCTCATGAATACTTCTTGACATTTTATTATCCCTTTTGGCGTATAACGACGCAGCAAATAACCGGCTTGTCCCGACACTTTTTATCAGTGCGCCCCAACTCAGAAATACCGCACTTACAAACAACGCCAAAGTTTATATAGACAATGATTATTTTTTTGCAATCATTGATTGCTGCAATTTAGCTAATTACGCTACAGCCGAACAGTCTCGCTCTTCGGGATCCCGCCTCCGCGGGACAATGTTTTATTTATCACAAAACTTAAGAACTGCACCAAACCCGCTTGACGAAGTTGGCTGGTTGATTTGCAAATTATAAGACGTTGCTCTACTCTCTCATTAGCCGGTCCTGTAATATTTTTTGCATATCTCGACGTCCATCTAAAATGCAATGTATAAAAACTACCTTATCAATAATTTGATAAATTATTCGATATGGTTTATATGTAATATCGAGAAAATCATCAATTCCAATTAATGATAATTCCGGTGGGATATGACCACGATGAGGATACTCTTGAAGTGCGATACATTTTTCATGAAGTTTTGAATAAAGTTTTTCAGCATTTTCTAAAGAATCATTAAAAAAGACATATCGATAAATTTCAAATAAATCTTCTTCAGCAGAAAATGATAAATTAACTTTATATTTCATTTTGATCTCGTTTAAAAGAATCAATTCTATTTCTAACTTTTCCGAATGACTTCTCTATTGGACGATAATTTCCTTTCTTAATTTCCTTGCCGCTTATGGCTAGAATTTTCAACATCGCCAAACTTTCTTGTGTTTTCTCATACACTTTGACATCTTGTAAAATTACTTTCGCTTCCCCATTGTGTGTAATTATCAATGTTTTTTGATTTTCGTATACATCGCGAACAACTTCGGAGGCATGAGTTTTAAGATAACTTATTGGTTTTACAGCTTCACTAAATTTCATTTTTCACCTTTATTTTGTTCGACTATAATATAGTCTTTATTATAGTCTACATCATTTTTTTTTTATTTCATACAAGACCGACAAACAAAGATCAGCGATTTTAATCATTTCGATTTCTTTTTTTCTCTTTAATTCCTTCAACTTCAACTCAATATTATTAAAATCATCTGTAGGCATTCCGCTACCATCCATATAAAATGCCATTGCAACTATATGTTTTTGTTGTTGTTCATTTCTTTTTAATAGTTAACTCAAAAAGAAATCTGTTTTTTGAAGAAAAAGATTTTCTAAAATAGACCCTACAGATGCAGAAATATATCCATCTGATTTAAATGTTAGATTAAATAAGGCAGATAAAACTAATGTGTCTCCATTTTGCACGAATGCATCAGCACTATTAAAAGTGTCAAAAACAGTGTCAGCAGGTAATTCTTTTAAATTATTCAGTTCTGCAATTAACTGATTTCTCTTTTCAGTTTTGGTTGATTGGCAAAACCCTTCAGTTAAAAAAAGAAGTTGAAAACAGACTACTAAGAGAATTTTATATTTATAAGTTTTCATATTACTATATCATTCGTCCCAACGATCTTTATCTTTCCACCTGAAAAAAAAAGTAATTACAGACCATATTTATAGTGTGCCCTTTTTCTCCAAACTTTATTTTAGTTTCTCACAAAAAAATAAGGCGTCCATTTTATGAATACCAAAGTTATAGAAGAAAAAAGGCACTTTGTAACTTTTTAGAATCGATCCCGCCTAATTGAGGCATCCATATACCTCTTTCACAAAATTTATTTCTATCTGCTATCTATTCGGCATAACTTGTTATGTGCAAAACAATAGAATCCCTTCACAAGGATTATTTACTTCGTTAATTGATAATTAGATACTAGTATTGAGGCAGATAAATGTAATTTTTTTTCTAGTTCTCTTATCATATCTACTGTTAATCTTTTCTTTTTATTTAATACTTCTGAAACTCTGCTTTTACCTCCAATTATTCCCACTAAATCTTTCTGTTTAATGTTCATTTCTTCCATTCGAATTTTGATTGCCTCAATTGGATCCGGGGCTTCTATCCGATAATATTGATTTTCATAATTTTCGATTAACAATGATAAGATTTCTGCTTCATCACCTTCTTTGGATTCTACTGGTGCATCAAAAATCTTTTCAAGTCTTCTAAGAGCTTTTTGATAATCATCTTCGGATTTTATTGGTTTTATTTTCATAATGATACCTCTAAATTGTCTCTGCGTTTATTTTATCATATTCAGCGTGAGTTCCTATAAATCCAATGAATGCCCACTCTCTTTCATAATTAAATTTGACAATAAGCCTATATGAATTGCCCTTAATATTAAAAACGACTCTATTATTTTGCAACATACTTGCATTAGCATATGTTTTCTTTACTTCATTAGGATTTTTCCAATTCCAATTCCTTGCGGTTTCATACCAAGTTTTTAAATATTGTTCGCAATCAGAATGTTTTTTCCAGTATTCCCGTAATGTTTTCTTTGCAATTATACGTTTCATTAACTAAAGCTTTTTCGTAAATATAGTAAATAGTTCTAAAAAAGAGAACTGTTAAAAAAATCGAGATCAATCAAACTTTGAATTGCACATCATGGCATTGTGCCTAAGCCAAAACGGAACTACAAACTATTAAACTGCACTAATGCCAATCCTGCCAACCGGCAGGCTGGTGCTAAAAAAACTGTTGCATTGAGTCGCCCATAAAGACGCTTGTCTTTTCAGAGGCACGGCATAGCCGTATTCAAAAAGAAAATGACCACGGCTATGTTATTCAATTCTTTCAAATTTTAGAAATCTCTTTATTAACACAAATTCAGCTTTTTTCAATAGTGGTCATTTGCATGGGCTTGTTATATGCGCTTTATAATTGAATAAAGTTTTTATTTCTTCTATTATTTTCTAAAATAATCTCTGAACTTGTTGAAGCTGAATCCCATTCCGTATTTATTGATTTATTCAATTAAAACGACTTCAAAATTTTTTATGTTTTTATCCGGATCAGCAAATGATAATAAATGTTCTAATCCTTTTGTTCTCCCTTTTTGCGGTTGTTGTAATTTATCATTATATAATATTCGTGTGCTGTTTAGAAGTAAATCATCGAAAGGTAATTCAAGAAAAAAAGTAACCGGGTACAAGTTTCAACTCCCCTTAAAGTATATATCTTAATCCAACTTAAAACAAATCTTAATTAATTTCAAACCCTTTTCCGAACTATATTTATTTTTAAAATCTGTCCAACTAATTTTGATATTTCAATTGAAGTGGACGCAAAAAAATGGAAATGCATTTTATTTGATCTTGAAAATGTAACACTTCGATTCATCCCGGATTCTCCAATGGAAAATCTGGGATTAATTGTTAAGTTTTATTAATGCCTTGTTAGTTTTGTTATTTACGAAATGTACGTTTGATCTACCCATTATAATCCAAAATCAACTTGTGCGTTTTGTACCAGTAGTAAAACGATGATTTATCCGGTTGTCGCTTTAATCTGTTCAGAAAATTCCAATCCGGATCTTCAATATTCCAATCCTTCATGTTTTGTCCTTGATAGTAAGTTATAGGTGTCAGATCATTCACCAATAATTTTGTTGCTAAATAAGCGATCCTGGCAGAGGCTGGAACCGCATCATCAATTCTGAAATTGCCGGACATTAAATAACCTGTACCAAATGCCCGGATTCCTTTTTGTATTTGTGCAAACTTTGCTTTCTCTTCTGTATTTCCTCTTTCCCGTTTTGTAATTATAAGGCATGTATCAATGGTATCTTGAAGAACTCTTTCATGGGTTAAATCCGGATGCTTTTCTTTCCGGTATTCGATTTCTTGAGCTGCAAAAACTTGAAAACTACCAGCCACAGTTTCGATGTTTAATATTTGCTCAAAAAGTTTACTTAAATCATATAGCTGCTTGCATATTTCCATGGACGCTGACTGTCCTCCTTTTTCATATGGAATTCCGATAGTATTTGGAGCAAAAGCAGTCAGTTTATCACCGATAATAGCATCAATAGTTGGGACAATAACATTTGTTTCATCTTCTGTTTCAACCCATTTTGCTTTTATCACTTTCTCTGTTGTTTCCGGATATGCAGAATCTTCAATAAGAACATCCAAAAGTACAGTCCCGGAAAATACTCCTTTTAATGAAGATTCATATGCAAATGAATAATGTGCCTTTGGTACACCCGGTTTAAAACTTCTATGATCTTGTAATTCGAAGCCCGTAAATCTTGATGAGTCAATAACTTTTTTCAATATTGCTTCAAGCTCGTCTCTTTTTGTATCTGAGATAATATCGATGTCAATAGAAAACCGATTTCCTTCATCCAAAAGCAATACCAAACTGGTTCCACCTTTTAAAGTGAATTTCAATCCATTTTGCTGAAGCTGCTCTAATAGATGTAATGCATAAATCATTTTTTCTAAAATATTTACATCTATTCTTCTATGTTGAGCCTGTTTTTTAAAAGATTGCAGCCATTCTTCCGTAAAACATTTCTCTTTAAACATCGATAATGTCCTTTACTAAATAGCGCAAGTTATTACTTAAAAACATTTTTATATCAATATCTCTTTCTCGTCTCTTTGCATAACTGAAGAGTTTTGTATAATTAAGACTATAACCCTTCAATGCATTTTCAAAAATGTGAACCAGTTCTGACCCTTGGGAGTAATAAAAAAGTTTATCCTCCGTAAAAATGTCGACTAATATCTTTTCCAGGTAAGGGGTATAGAATTTTAATTTCTTTTCAGTTCGTTTAGTTATTGGGGAGCGAGTTACTAACTTTTTAATTACAATAGGTTGTATACTTTCAGCCACATAAAAATTTATAGCTTTTTCATCCGGTGTAAGGTAAACATCACCTTTGTAAATCTCTTTAAGCTCATAGAAAAAGGAATCCAAAAAGTCTTTTTCAACCTCAATTAAAATTATTTTTTTACTGGACTGATGTTGGGAGAACTCATTCAACCAACTTGTTTCCCATATGCAGTATTTAATATCTTCGAATCTATCATTGATTTTTCGGGCGAGTTTTAATAAATCTTGTGAAGCTTCCGGTTTGTATTTTGACTTATATGAAATTGTATATAGACCCCGCATTAAAGGTTTTATAATATTTTTATTTTTCAAATCATAGATTCTCCATCCAAAAGTTCCTTCTTTTAAATCGGGCTCAAAGTATTTGAAAAATTCAAAAAGCTCATTTCTGGAAAATGATTCTCTATCTTTAAATTCTTCAATCAATCTGTTTTCTATAATTTTTGGCATAATGAAAATCTAATTTTTACCAAATATACGATATTCTGGCTAATATTAGAAATCAAAAATACGCCAGTAAATTAAATTACTGGCAATTTTTTGAAACTTGTTTATAAATTTTTTAGTTCTTTAGCTGTCTTCTCATCAAAGTTCGTTCCTGGTTTGACAACTGACAAGCTACTCAATAAGTCTGCCTTTGGCGAGATCTCGCTTCGCGGACAAATGACAAATAAATCACAAAAACCAAGAAACAAATTTCAAATAATTCTCAATGATCAAAAAACAAAAATCAAAACGTAAAGGGCAAAGCGTAGAGGGAGTCATAGATGAATATGATATTTTTGTACAAGGATTTAATTTTTTGTTTTATCCGACCTCAAAAGGATCGGCGTGAATAAATTTACTGTTAAAAACAAATAAGTTAAAAATGATTTGCATTACTTTAAGTTCGTTTTGAACTAAACGAAATTCGCTTTGAACGATCCTCGCGGGCTTTGAAAGACTTTGCTTCGTCTTTGAATAACTTGAAAAACCGTTTGCACTACTTCACATCTTCAATGAAGAATTTTACATTTACTTTGAAGGACTTGAAATATTCGTCGAACTAAATAAAATCCCCTTTGAATAAAATGAAAAACGATTTGTAAAACTTTACATTCGTATTGTGTCATGCTGAAGAAGTGCGGCATTTCGTTTTTTGTTTCGGGGCTGCACGACTAAAGCATCTGAAAGGCTACCTAAGATTCTTTACCGAATCAGTTATTAATATAATATTGTCGTAGACTTCGACCATAGTCGAGTTGTTCTATTCAATTCTTGAGTTGACAACATTGCTCGTGAAAGAGAGGGAGAAAGTGAGGAGTGAGTTCAGAAAATACAACACCAGATGCCGACATAAATTTTAACTGGAAATTCCTCTTAAATGTTTTGATCAAAGCAAAGATGATTACCGGATGATTTAATCACCGCCAAAAATAGATTGTGAAAAAATGATTTCATTCATGCATTCGCGGCGAAAAATAAACCAGGTCATTTTAAGTATAACAAAGTGAAGCCAAGAATCTTTACCGTGTAAAATCCTGCGTGAATTATTAATTTTATCACAACTCTATCTCTGGGGACGACAAAACAGCTGCAATTACTCGGCTTAAAGCTAAATATAATGATGGAGTTAGTAAATTCACACTCCCGTTTACTTATAATTCTACAAAACGAGAACCACTTTAGAATTGACAGAATATTTGAATAATCATATATTAGTAGACTTGAAATTAATATACTAAGGAGAAAAATGGCTCATCACAAGTCAGCAAAGAAACGCATTAGACAAAGTGCTGCAAGAAAAACAAGAAATAAAGCAGCGAGTTCAGAAGTAAGAACAGTTGTAAGAAAAGTATATGCTACAAAAGATAAAGCAGATGCAGAAAAATTCTTAAAAGAAGCTGTTTCAATTTTAGATAAAAATGTAAGTAAAAAGAGATTACCGAAAAATACAGCGTCAAGAAGAAAATCCAAATTGACTAAGTACGTCAACGGCTTGGCATAATTGCAGAATATCTACTGATCTAAATTTATAGATAGAAGCATATTCAAAATTTCTTAATCTTACTCTTATTCATAATCTTAAACTGGCAGAGCCAGAACCAAAAAGAAATAATCACTAAATTGTGGCAAACAAAAGGAAGATACAGAAATGGGAAACAAATTTATAGAAAAATACAGTTCCGCAATACAAGGAATAATAAGCTGCTATG
>JAIPBB010000255.1 GCA_021739805.1 Saprospiraceae bacterium
CCCCTGGAAATGTATGCCCCATATTTTTTGTTCCAACAAAAGCATTAACATAAGTAATCAGGTCTAATTTTATTCCATTAATATTAGTCATGCTCGTATTTTTTTTATTCTGACAAGAATTTATCATTAATGATATTAAAATAATTGTAATTATTTTTTTCATGTAAATTAATTTTACTTGTTTGCAATAAATTAATGATTTTTTGTTTGTGTTCTTTTCTAATAATTAGCGATGAAATGTCAATATTTTTATCCCCGTTATTAGTAAATTTTTCACACAAGAGAAATTTAAAAAGCAACACAATACTACAAAATTAAAAGATTTTTGTGTAATTGAGTTAATAGAATATGATACAATTATTAATTATGAGAATCCGATAAAAACAGCTTTTATAAATCAATATAAATACTGGTTAAAAAAGAATAATTATATAATTCTTTTGGTGCCAATGGAAATTTCGCCGGACTAAATCTTGCATTAGCATGAACACCAACACTTATTTTTTTGTCTATTTTTATCATTAAACCTCCTGAATAAGATGGAGAAAAAAGACCTATTGAAACAAAAGGTCTGACTTTATATGCTTTAGGTGCCATATATCCAATGTGTATAGGAACATTTACATAAATATATTTATCACCATCAAGATTTTCTAATTTTGATAATAACAAACCTGCTTTAAGAAATATTTTTTCATTCGATCGCGGCATTGTGAAATAAAATAATACTCCTCCGGTAACATAAAATTTATCATTCAAATTATCCAAATTTGAAAAATTAACAACTCCACCAACAACATCATAGCTAACTTTAACAAAAGGTACTTTTTTCTGATAAATAATACATTCATCACCTTCACAAACATTGTTATGATAATCTTTTGCCAACTTAATTAAACTTTCGTGATTAGGTTTTCCAACTTTTGAAATTCTGTTTTGAAAATCTATAGCATCCTGCATATAAACACTCAAAATTCCAATGTGCTTTTTTGATTTATTGACAAACCTAATACCATCTTTCGTTCTACTAATAACTTCTTCGTATGGCAATTCTATTAATTCTTCTCCTTCTTTCTCAATAAAATAATAATCCCCTTTTTCATCTCTCAGATAATAAATATCAATCTGTCCATTTATAAGAAATTCTAAAAATACTTTTTTACCTTTAATCTGTTTTGAGATAAAATATTTACTATCAGTAAAGCGATATGCAAAAATATCTTTAGGAAAATATGTAGTTTCTTCGGCTTGCTCAGATAATCTAAATTTACATAATTCGCACATTAACTGATCACCTCGGTAATCAATTTCTCCAAATACTGTGTCGCCCTCTAATTTGATTATATATCCGGGGCGGAAATCGGTTTGAGCATTAATTACTCCCGACAAAAAGATAAAAATTAAAATTGATAGATACTTGTTTTTCATGTGTATATGTTTTTGATTATTTTAATGAATTTCCTCTCAGCAGAGCTGTCGGAGTATCAAACTCGAATTATGTTTTTTCAATTGCTGCAAGCAACTGCGCATTAAACTCATTTATTCCGCAACGCAATGTTATCGGGATTCACTCAAATAATATTAATGATATATAAAAATATATTCAATACAATAATACGAAAAATACAGGAATTTTACAGTAATATTTTAGAAAATATTACTGCTTTTCATTTTTTTTCTGTTTTCTCTGCTCTGTCTTATCAACACATATATTGCGTTTTAATATTTATTTTCTTTATAATAATGAGGTTTTTCTTGAAAATTAATTCTTTTTATATTATTTTTATAATCTCAAAAAATATCTATATACGTCTATAAATTAAAAAATAACTCATGAAAACTTTATCCTCAATAATTATTGGAATTTCGACAATTGTATTTTTATTATTTATGAATTTGAACAATGTTAATGCCCAGCTTTATATCAACGAATTTATGGCAAGTAACATTACAGCTTATGCTGGTCCTCAAGGAGATTACCCTGATTGGATAGAAATTTACAATGCAGGAGATCAGGATGTAATGCTCGGCGGATATTATTTTAGTGATGATTTATTTGATATTGGAGCTATGTTTCAAATTCCTGATACTTATCCTGATTCTGTAACAGTAGAAGCCGGAGGATTTATTTTGTTTTATGCTAATAAAGATGAAGATATTAGTGTTCTTAATCTTGATTTTAAACTTAGTGTCGATGGTGAACAAATTGGGTTTTGGGATCCGGATCAAGTCTTTGTTGACAGTCTCACTTTTTTAGAACAGATTACAGACACTTCTTATGGCAGATATCCTGATGGCTCAAATAATTGGGTTTTTATGCCTGATTTTACACCTGGTTTTCAAAATGCTCATATATCGGTAATAAACGAAAGCGTGGTAATTGTTGCTTTAGAACAAAATTTTCCAAATCCATTTAATGAAAAAACAACAATTGAGTTTACACTTGATAAATCAGATTATGTTGTGCTTTCGGTTTTTGACATTACCGGATCCTTGATTAAAGTTCTTTCCGATAAAATTCTACCTGCCGGAAAACATCAAATAAATTGGGAAGCTCAGGAACTTCCATCAGGTTTATATTTTTATAGTATAAAAACTTCGAAAAATATTGTAGTTAAAAAAGCTACTAAATTTTAATTTGTAAAATTTGGTTTTAATACCGATTGTTATTTGACATGAGCCTTAAAATTCGCTTTGCTCTTTTAAGTCTGTCAAATATACATCGGTATTATACTAATATTTAATACAGCTCAATTTAATATGTAAATGGTATAACACATTAATGATTTTCATGCCATCTTAATTTTATCCATCTTTTTTGCTGAACAGGAGAGAAAAATGTCCATGCAATAATACGAGTAATTTTATTTCCCTGACCCATTGGAATTGTTTTTACTTCAACAGCTTCGGCTTTATTTAGTAAAGAATAAATATTTTTAATTTTAAATTGCTTTGAGATTATTGTAGAAAACCAAAAACAGGAATTAGAGAATCTTCTGCTCTGCCTAATCATCTCTCTAACAAATTTGTCCTCACCTCCAACACACCACAATTCATTATTTTTACCACCAAAATTCAAACTTGTTTTGGTCATTTTTTTTTGATTCAAATTACTCAATTTACGCAGATTTGCAGATTTTACTTCAGCAAGAGAAGCATGAAAAGGCGGATTACAAACTGTTAAATCAAATTGTTCGCCTTTTTTAATCACTCCAAAAAAAATGTCTTTCGAATTGTTTTGTAATCGCAGTTCTATATTCCCTTTTAAAAAAGGATTTGACTCAATTATTTTATTTGCAGAATCAATTGCAATTTTATCAATATCGCTACCAACAAATGACCAGCCGTATTCTCGATTTCCAATAATTGGATAAACGCAATTTGCACCAACACCAATATCTAAACATTTTATCTTTTTTCCGATAGGAATTTTATTATTATTTCGGCTACTTAATAAATCAGAAATATGATGAATATAATCAGCTCGTCCGGGAATTGGTGGACACAAATAATATTCGGGGATATCCCAATTTTCGATTTTGTAAAAATGTTTTAACAAAGCTTTATTCAACATTTTTACTGCACGATGATCAAAAAAATCAATTGATTCGTCCTTATATTTATTCAACTTCACAAACTGAGCTAATTCAGGACAACTAACAATAAGCTGTTTGAAATTATATCTTTCTCGATGTTTATTTCGAGGATGTAATTTCGATTTTTCCTTTGGATGTTCTTTCTTTTTTTCCAATATAAAAATTTACAAGATTTCTTTATTAAACTGGCTTTTTCTATTTATCAATATTAGTTTCATTAATTCCAATATTTTCAATTTCATCAAGCAACTCATCCATAATTTGTGGTGTTGTCCTGTGATTCATAAATGTATTTCTCATAAAAGTAATATCATTTAAGCTGGTTTGAACAATATAAAATTTACCTTCTTTTAAAATATGATTTCTAATTTTTGAATTTAAAATATTAAGTTCTTGATTATTTAGTCCGGGATAAACATATCTATAACAAACTATATTTGAATGAGGGAATAAAGCCAATTCGAAATTTTTTCGTTGCAAAACTTTATTTGCAAATTGCTTTCCAATATCATAAAGAGTGGTAACATAATCATCAAAAACCTCAGCACCATAAATCTTCAAAATTGAATAAAAATTAATACTCATCATTTTTTTTGTACACTCAAAAGATCTTCCTGCAACATTATACCATTCTTCTTCATCAGAATTTTTGAGCAAATACTGCGCTTTTTGACTAAAAGTGTTATATGAAAAATTTTTATTTTTAAATAATAAGAAAGTTAATAATGCGGGAGTCATTAACATTTTATGACCATCAATTACAACTGAATCGGCTTTTTCCATTCCCTTAACGAGATACTTATATTTTCCTGAATATATTGCAGCTCCTCCATGAGCTCCATCAACATGAAACCATAAATTTTTCTTTTTGCAGAAATCAGCAATTTCCTCAAAATTATCATACATTCCAGTAGAAGTAGAAGGAGCACTTCCAACAACTGCAATAATCTTAACACCTTGTTTTTCTGCTTTTTGATAATATTCGTCCAGCAATTCGGTTTTCATAGAAAATGATTCACCAACAGGAACTTTAACAATTCCTTTTGAACCAAATCCCATAATACGTGCAGCTCTATCAACACAATAATGAGCTTCGGAAGAAACCATAATTCCAAGGTTTTCGTGATAGCCTTCTTCCCAGATATCGTTATCAGACATTGCCCTTCTGGCAGATAGCAAAGCTGTAAGATTTGCCAATGTACCTCCGGAAGTCATAAACCCATCTCCTTTGGAGGAGAATCCTACTTTTGAAAGAAGTTCATCAATAACAACTTTTTCGATAGCAGTAGATGAAGGACCCATTTCATAAATCGCCATACCATTATTAAGGACAGCACCCAACATACTTGAAAGACCTGTAATAGGCGCAGGTGCTGTTACCTGATGCCCCATATATCCTGGATGATGAATATTAATCGACCTACTTATAATATCTTCAAAAAGCTTTATTGGAGAAGAATCATTTTTATAGTTTTTCCAAAATTTTAATTGTTCGTATGGTTCTTCCCAATTGTTTACAGGAGCATTTCCCTCATTCATGTTTTTGAAATAGTCGGTCAAAATATCGACTAATTTATAACCTAAGTCTTTAAATTGACTTGGGTCGAATAATTCTTTCAATTTATCTGTCATTTTTATTCACTAAAATTGTTTTATTTAAGTGCGTCAAAAGTAGATAAATTACAATAAATAAGTTCTTTTTGTTGATATTTCTTAAAACTTAAAGTAAATAATATTTCTTTTATTGATTAGGAAGTATTGATGTATTAATGATTTTTAAATAAAATAAATAAGTGCTTGTCATTCAAAACACAATTTAACTTTTTTGATATTCATCTATAGCTTCTGTAATATTTATTACATAATCACCAACTTTCTCACTTAAAGAAAAGATATCGCTATAAAATGCACCAACTTTGTGTTTGCATTTTTTTGCTTTCAGATCTTCAATATGTTTTTGTCTTAATTCATTTCTTTTAACATTAATTTTTTCTTCAATTTCTAAGGCAACTGTTAAATCCACAATATTATAATCTTTCTCAAGATTACTATTCATTTCTTTAAATGAGTCATTTATCAGGCAAAAAATTTCGTCCAACGATTGTTTTTGCTCGTCATTAAATTTTACTTTCCCTTGGTTTTTATTATCAATTACTCTTGAAACCTGAAAAATCACATCAGCAACACTTTCAAGATCATCAATAATTTTAAGCATAGCCCTAATATTTGCAGAGCCTTTATGACTCATTTCACTTTCGGAAACCTTAGTAAGGTATTGTGCAATCTCTATTTCCATATTATCTGTAATTTGCTCAAATTTTTCAGTTTTTTTCAGCAATTTTTCATACTCTTTATGTTTTAATTCTGACAGTAATTCAGGAATAAAGGTGAACATTCTTTCTACTCTTTTTCCAAAAAGAAGAATTTCTTTTTTTGCCTGAAGAGTAGATAATTCACTAATTGAAAGCATACTTGTATTTATATATTTCAATCTAAATTCTTCATCTTCATCTTCTTTAGAAGAAACCATTTTTGTTGCAATTTTTGCTATTTGTGGGGCAAACCATATTAAAATAAATGTATTAATAATATTAAATGTTGTATGAAAAATAGAAAGAGCAATAGGATAAATGCCTTTAATAGATTCAAAATCTGTTGATGAAAGGTCAGTTTGCAATATTGAAACTCCATGTTGTTGCATAACTATTTTATCAATAATCCTCAAAAAATAACTAAAGATCGATAATATCCAAACTACACCAAACACATTAAACAATAAGTGAGCTCTTGCAGCTCTTTTCGCTGAAACATTTGCAACAATTGCAGCCAGATTTGCTGTAATTGTAGTTCCAATATTTTCGCCTAACACCATAGCAGCAGCAAGTTCAAATGGAATAATTCCATTATAACACATTACGAGTGTTAATGCCATTGTCGCACTTGATGATTGGATAATTATTGTAAGTATTGTACCAATTGTAACAAACAAAATAGTTGATAGTAAACCTAAATCTGTATATTTTGATAAGAAAGCTAATACACCTGCGTTATTATTTAAATCTGGAACCGAATCTTTTAAAAATTGTAATCCAATAAAAAGTATTGCAAAACCTATTAAAAATTCGCCCCATGATTTTCTCATGTTATTCTTCGAAAAGAAAAGTGGAAAGCTTAATCCTATAAGAGGTAAGGATAAAAAACTAAGACTTACTTTAAATCCAACTATTGAAATTATCCATGCAGTAACTGTTGTTCCAATATTTGCACCCATAATAACACCAACAGCACCAACAAGAGTAAGTAAACCTGCATTAACAAAGCTAACAACCATAACAGTTGTTGCTGAAGAAGATTGAATGGTAGTTGTTACTAAAATCCCTGTAAACACACCCTTCAAGCGATTATTTGTCATTGCTGACAAAATATTTCTCATTTTATTTCCGGAAACTTTTTGCAAAGCTTCGCTCATCAATTTCATTCCAAAAAGAAATAAACCAAGTGATCCAACAAGGGTAAGAATTCCCCAAAAACCAGATAAAATATCCATGAAATAATTAAAATTTATTATCCCCCAAAAGTAAAATAATGCTGTGATTATTTATAGAAATGATTATTTTTTTATGAATGTTTTTTAACAAATTACAAAAATTTATAAAATTTATTATTTTATTAGATAATAATTTTTAATAAAGAAATTTATTAAAAGGATACCTCTTCATATGCATTTTCTTAACTTCATTATAAAGCAAATCTTTTAATTCCTGAAAATTTTGTTTTTCAGTAGCTGAAATAAAAATGCAGTGAGAATCTATTTTTGCCATCCATGTATTTTTTAATTGTTCGAGATTTAGATTTTCTTTTGTTGCAAGAGTAAGATCGTCTTCTTCTTTTTGGATAAAAGTATATGCATCTATTTTATTAAAAACAACTATTATTGGTTTATCAATTACTTTTATATCAATTAAAGTCTGGTTAACGGTATTAATTTGTTCTTCGAAATCAGGATGAGAAATATCAACAATATGTAATAGCACATCAGATTCTCTTACTTCATCAAGAGTAGATTTAAATGATTCTACAAGTCCGTGAGGAAGTTTTCTGATAAATCCAACTGTATCGGAAAGCAAAAAAGGTAAATTTTCGATAACAACTTTTCTAACTGTTGTGTCAAGTGTTGCAAAAAGCTTATTCTCGGCAAAGATATTTGATTTGCTGATTAGATTCATTAATGTTGATTTCCCAACATTTGTATAGCCAACTAATGCCACTCTGATTAGGCTTTGACGATTTTTCCTTTGAGTGATCATTTGTT